>NZ_JAINEZ010000047.1:0-38968 GCF_019873065.1 Sphingobium sp. PNB | reverse complement strand
ACTCCACCTCCAGCTCCCCGGCCAGATATTGCCGCTCGAACTCCTTGTTCTCGCCCACATAGCTGGAGATCATCTTCCTGACCTGACGCGTGCGCAGCAGCTTGCCCAGCCCCTCGCCATCGATCCCCGCATTGTTGGAGGCGATGGTCAGTTCCCTGACACCCGAATCCCGGATCGCATCGATCAGCCGCTCCGGTATCCCGCACAGACCGAACCCGCCAGCGCACAGATACATGCCGTCGAACAGCAAACCCTCCAACGCACTCGCCGCATCGGGGTAGAGCTTGTTCACCATCGCCTGTCCTCCTGCCGGGAATCCGCCCAAGGAGATAGAAGCAACCCGGCAAAGGGTCAATTTGCTGCAACGGCGAAAGTCGCAACCCCGCAGATACCACCACAACTCCCGCAGGCGCTCCAATGAGGCAGGCGGCTCATGACCGCCCCGTCCTGCCCCGTTCAGACACCATCCTAACAGGCTCCTGCCTCCGCGGGAGCATGGCGCACCCTCTTGCCAGCGCCTCAGATCAGCCCAGCCAATGGACTTGAAGGATCGGCATACATGCGCTTCGCCATCCGCCCGGCCCGATAGGCCATCCGGCCCGCCTCGACCCCGGCCTTCATCGCGGCGGCCATCAGCACCGGGTCCTTCGCCTCGGCAATGGCCGTGTTCATCAGCACGCCGGTGCAGCCCAGTTCCATCGCCTCGGCCGCTTCGGAAGCCGTCCCCACGCCCGCATCGACCAGCACCGGCAGCCGGGTCCCTTCCACGATCAGCCTTATCGTCACGCGATTCTGGATGCCCAGCCCCGACCCGATCGGTGCGCCCAGCGGCATGATCGCCACCGCGCCCGCATCCTCCAGCCGCTTCGCCGCAATGGGATCGTCCACGCAATAGACCATCGGCTTGAAGCCTTCCCTGGCCAGTATCTCCGTCGCCCGCAGCGTTTCCACCATGTCGGGATAGAGCGTCCGCGCCTCGCCCAGCACTTCCAGCTTCACCAGATCCCAACCGCCCGCCTCGCGCGCCAGGCGCAAGGTGCGGATCGCCTCCTCCCCCGTGTAGCAGCCTGCCGTATTGGGCAGATAGGTGATCTTCCGGGGATCGATGAAATCCGTCAGCATCGGCGCCTTGGGGTCCGACACATTGACCCGCCGCACCGCCACGGTGACGATCTCCGCCCCCGAAGCCGCGACGGCCGCCGCATTCTGCTCGAAATCCCTGTACTTGCCCGTGCCGACGATCAGCCGCGAACGGAAGGTCCGGCCCGCCACGGTCCAGCCATCCTCATCCACCGCCGGGACATCGCCGCCGCCCGCGACCGGATGGTCGCCGCCGCCAACGAAATGCACGATCTCCAGTTCGTCGCCATCCTCGACGCACACCTGCGCCAGCGTCGATCGCGGCACCACCTCCAGATTGCGCTCCACCGCCACCTTCTCCGGCACGAAACCCAGCTCGCTCGCCAGCTCCGCCAGCGTCATGCCCGCACGCACGCGGCGATGCTCGCCATTGATATGGATGGACACGGTTCCGTCGACGCTCAATGCTCTGTCCTGTCAAACAAGGTGTCTCGACTTGGCGCGACACGAAGGGCTAAAGATCAGCGCGCATATAGGGGCGTCGACGCCCCACCCGCAACCATAAGGGGACCGCCATGGCCGAAACGCGCAAAATCTATGTCCTGAACGGTCCCAACATCAACATGCTCGGCACGCGGGAGCCTGAAATCTACGGCTATGACACGCTGGACGACATTGCCGAGCGGATGGAGGACGCCGCCAACCGCGCCCATGTCGAGATCGATTTCCGCCAGTCCAACCACGAAGGCCATCTGGTCGACTGGCTGCAGGAGGCGCATGCGGAGGGCGCGCACGCCGTCATCCTCAACGCCGCCGGCCTTACCCACAGCTCCGTCGCGCTGCACGACGCGATCAAGGCCATCACGGTCCCGGTGATAGAGGTGCACCTCTCCAACCCCCACCGGCGCGAGGAATTCCGCCACAAAAGCTATGTCGGCATGGCGGCGAAGGGGACCATCGCGGGCTTCGGCGCCCTGTCCTACATGCTCGCGCTGGAGGCGGCGCTCGAACTGTAGCTCGACGCACATAAGTTGCGCTCCGGCGCAAATGCGCATAGGCGCGGGCATCGGAACACGAAATTCACCGTCCAGGGACTGAAAATGAACGACAAGGCTGAAAAGGGCGCAATGCAGGTGGACGTACAATTGGTGCGCGATCTCGCCGCGCTGCTCGACGACACCAACCTGACGGAAATCGAGGTGGAGGACGGCGACCGCAAGATCCGCGTCGCGCGCAAGGTGGGCGGCGGCGCCGTCACCTATGCGCCCCCGCCCGTCGCCGCCGCTCCGGTCGCCACGGCCGCGCCGGCCGCCGCCCCCGCTCCGGCCGAAGCCGCCGCCCCGGCCGTGGCCGCCAACGCCATCCGCTCGCCCATCGTCGGCACCGCCTATCTCGCCGCCGAACCGGGCGCTGCGCCCTATGCCGCCGTCGGTTCGACCGTGAAAGCGGGCGACACCGTGCTGATCGTCGAAGCCATGAAGGTCATGAACGCCATCACCGCGCCCCATGCCGGCACGGTCAAGGCCGTGCTGGTCGATAACGGCCAGCCGGTCGAATATGACCAGCCGCTGATCGTCATCGAATAAGGGCCGCTTCACACATGGCCATCGAAAAGCTGCTGATCGCGAACCGGGGCGAAATCGCGCTCCGCATCCATCGCGCCTGCCATGAAATGGGCATCAAGACGGTGGCGGTGCATTCGACCGCCGACGCCGACGCCATGCATGTGCGCCTCGCCGACGAAGCGATCTGCATCGGCCCGCCCGCGGCGAAGGACAGCTATCTCAACATCGCCGCGATCATCTCCGCCGCCGAAATCTCCGGCGCGGACGCGATCCACCCGGGCTATGGCTTCCTGTCGGAAAACGCCCAGTTCGCGGAGATCGTGGAGGCGCACAACATCGCCTTCGTCGGTCCCAAGCCCGAACATATCCGCATCATGGGCGACAAGGTGGAGGCAAAGCGCACCGCCGGCGCGCTCGGCCTGCCGCTGGTTCCCGGCTCCGACGGCGCGATCTCCGACATCGCGGAAGCGAAGGAAATCGCCGCGAAGATCGGCTACCCCGTCCTCATCAAGGCGGCCTCTGGCGGCGGCGGACGCGGCATGAAGGTGGTGCCTTCCGAAGACCAGCTCGAAACGCTGATGAAGCAGGCCGGCTCCGAAGCCAAGGCCGCCTTCGGCGACGACACCGTTTACATGGAAAAATATCTGGGCAATCCCCGGCATATCGAATTCCAGGTCTTCGGCGACGGCAACGGCAACGCCATCCACCTTGGCGAACGCGACTGCTCGCTCCAGCGCCGCCACCAGAAGGTGCTGGAGGAGGCGCCCTCCCCCGTCCTCTCCACCGCCGAGCGCGACCGGATGGGCGAAGTCGTGCGCAAGGCGATGGCCGACATGGCCTATCGCGGCGCGGGCACCATCGAATTCCTCTGGGAAGACGGCGAATTCTACTTCATCGAGATGAACACCCGCCTTCAGGTGGAACATCCGGTGACGGAGATGATCACGGGCGTCGATCTGGTGCGCGAACAGATCCGCGTGGCGGAGGGCAAGCCGCTCTCGGTCGAGCAGAAGGACCTGGTCTTCACCGGCCACGCCATCGAATGCCGCATCAATGCCGAAGACCCGCGCACTTTCGCGCCCTCGCCGGGCACCGTCACCAGCTATCATGTGCCGGGCGGCATGCATGTCCGCGTCGATAGCGGCCTGTATCAGGGCTATAAGGTGCCGCCCTATTATGACAGCATGATCGGCAAGCTGATCGTCTATGGCCGCACCCGCGAAGGCGCGATCATGCGCCTGCGCCGCGCGCTGGAGGAATATGTGATCGAGGGGATGAAGACCACGATCCCGCTCCACCAGAAGCTGCTGACCGACCCGGACTTCCTCAACGGCGACTACACGATCAAGTGGCTGGAAGAGTGGCTGGAACGTGAGGGATAAGAAGGCATGAGGGCGACCATCTGGCACAACCCCCGCTGCTCCAAGTCGCGCGCGGCGCTCGCGATCCTGGAAAATGCACCGGGGGTCGACATAGAGGTCGTCGAATATATCAAGACCCCGCCCAGCCGCGCCGAAATCGAGGCGGTCCTGAAGAGGGCGGGCGTGCGCCCATCGGAAGCCATCCGCAAGGGCGAGGGCGTAGTGAAGGAAATCGGCCTGGACGTGTCGGACGACAAGGCCGTCCTCGACGCGATGGCCACGCACCCGATCCTGATCGAACGTGCCATCGTGATCACCGGCAAGGGCGCGGTGATCGCCCGCCCTCCCGAACGGGCCAATGAAATCCTCTAGCCTGCGTCGTTACGCGTCATCCTGCGCTCGGCCCAGGGCTAAGGCCGAAATGGAAGACGAAAA
Source organism: Sphingobium sp. PNB (assembly GCF_019873065.1). Classification (NCBI taxonomy): domain Bacteria; kingdom Pseudomonadati; phylum Pseudomonadota; class Alphaproteobacteria; order Sphingomonadales; family Sphingobiaceae; genus Sphingobium; species Sphingobium sp. PNB. The sequence goes on along the minus strand of NZ_JAINEZ010000047.1, from coordinate 34,527 downwards.
AGGATGGTAAGCGGACACCCGCTTTATCCCTCTCCCTTGAGGGAGAGGGCTGCGCAGACTTGGCAGCTTGCTGCCTTAGTCGTAGCTGGGTGAGGGGGTTGCGATCCAGGGGATCGCGCGGGCCGCAGGCCCGCTCCCCCCTCATCCAAATCAGCCTGGGCTCCTTCGCCGCCAAGACTTCCTATTCTTCTCCCTCAAGAAAGAAGGAAGGTCTCGAATTGGCCAATTTCCAGCCATTCTGCTCCCGACCTCGCCCCAAGCCCCCCGCAGGAGCATGTGACCCAAGCGCAACAGGCTACTGACAAAATATCCTATTTCCCCGACATTGACCCAGTTCGGCCTGTCCTATTGTCCGCCGGCCCGCCTATCGCCCACCCCTCTTTGAAACGTCTGACGCATTGCGCGATGCGCCTACGCGCGCCCGGGCACGCGCGCGCATACACTGTGAACTTCGGCTGAAAATCGCCGTTTTCAGGCCGGTAGGACCAGACTCGCTTCCAATCCGCCCTGCGCCCGGTTGGCGAGCTTCAGCGCGCCGCCATGTTCGGTCATGATCGCCCGAACCAGCGCCAGCCCCAGGCCGGCCCCGCCAGTGTCCCGATTGCGCGAGCCCTCCAGCCGGGTGAAGGGCTCCATCATCTCTTCCATCCGGTCTTCCGATATGCCGGGTCCATCGTCCGCCACGATCAGCCGGATGGTGCCATCCCCTCTTTCGACCGAGACATGAGCCCGCTCGCCATAGACGATGGCATTCTCGATCAGGTTGCGCAGCGCGCGGCGAATCTGTTGCGGGCGCACATTGGCGACCGCGCGATCGCTGTCGGCCAGATCGACCGGGGACCCGAGTTCCAGAAAATCCTCGACCACGGCGTCCGCCAGCGCCGACATATCGACCTTCTGCCGGGCTTCGCTGCTGCGACCCGCGCGGGCGAGCGAGAGAATATCCTCCAGCATCCGGTTCATCTCGTCGATCGTCTCGGACATGCGGGCCCGCTCGCCCTCGTCCTCCACCGATTCGGCGCGCACGCGCAGCGAGGCCAGGGGCGTGCGCAGGTCATGGCCGATGGCGCCCAGCATCCGGTCCTTCTCGTTCAACATCGCAAAGATGCGGCTGCGCATCGCGTTGAAGGCTATAGTGAGTTGCCGCACGTCGCCGGGGCCGCGTTCCTCCACCGGGTCGGCCGATCCGGTGCGGGCGAACTGCTCCGCCGAAAGGGTCAACTGCTTCAACGGCCGCGCCAGCCTGCGCCCGACCCAGAGCAGCGGCAGCAGCACGATCGCGTAGAGGATCAGCGTCTGCCCCACCAGCCATCCGCCGAAGCGCGGCGGCCGGTCCCCGATGCGCGTCTGCGTCAGCGCCCATTTGCCCGGCTGATATTCGACCGCCATCGCCAGACGCGTCATATGCACATGATCATGCCTGCCGCCGACCGCGCGCATGCGGAAATTGTCCCAGCGCCGCAGCGGCAGCAGCTGCGGCTGTTCAGCCGCACGGATGGAGCGGACCGAAAGGCCGACATCGTCGAACATCGCCCTCGCGCGGCGCTCGACGTCCGGCCGGGCTTGCCCCGGCAAGGGCGGGGCAGCATTCAGGAAGCGCACCCTTCCCCGCCGATCCGCCTCGTCGCCGCCGCGCCGGTCCGGCCGGTTGTCGAGCGCGTCGACGATGCGATAGACGCCCGGCGCCGTCTGCGCGGTCAGCTCGATCCGTTGGCGCTCGCGCAGCAACAGGGTGAAATTGATCGCCTGCGCCACGAACAGCGCCAGCGCGACGAGGATGATGATCTGGCCGACGACGCTCTGCGGCCAAAGGCGCAGCCGCCTCACAGCTTCCGCACGTCCGCGGACAGGGTGTAGCCGCCGCCCCAGACCGTCTTGATGAGGGTCGGGTTCTTCGGGTCCGGCTCCATCTTCTTGCGCAGGCGGCTGATCTGGTTGTCGATCGCCCGGTCGAAGGCATTGGCCTCCCTGCCCTGGGTGATGTCCAGCAACTGGTCGCGGCTCAGCACCTGATTGGGCCGCGTCGCGAAGGCCAGCATCAGATTATATTCCGCCGTGGATAGGGGCAACGCCACCCCCTCGCCGTCGACCAGCGTGCGTTCCTGCGTCTTGAGCAGCCAGTTGGCGAAGGCATAGGTTGCGCCATCGGGGGCCGTGACCCGCTGCCCGCCGGTCGCGACGCGGCGGAAGATCACCTTGATGCGGGCGACCAGCTCGCGCGGGGAAAAGGGCTTCAGCACATAATCGTCCGCGCCCATTTCCAACCCGACGATACGGTCCGTCTCCTCCGATTTCGCGGTCAGCAGGATCACCGGAATCTCGCTGGTCTCACGGATGTGGCGGCAGAGCGACAACCCGTCCTCGCCCGGCATCATGATGTCCAGGATCACCAGGTCGATGGCGTTGGCGTTAAGGCGCATCCGCGCTTCCGACGCATTTTCGACGGCCGTCACGCGAAAGCCGTTGCGGCCGAGATATTGCGCCAGCGGCTCGCGGATCGAGCGCTCGTCGTCGACGAGCAGCAGATGGGGTCGTTCGCTCATGGTCCGGTTCTTGTCATGGCTGGATGCGGGTGGGAAGGGCGAAGGCGCGCAATCGACGCCTTCACCCCTGCCCTCAATTGGCGGGCGGCGGCCCCTTGCGGTCGCGCCAGCCGTCGCGGAAGGCCTGCCGCGCCGCCTTCATCTCATCGGCGGTCACCTTGCCGTCATGATTGGCGTCGGCCTTGTCGAACATGGCGAGCGGGCGGGCCATGAATTCGGCCTTGGTGATGGTGCCGTCCTTCTTCATTTCATCGCCCGGACCGCCGCGCATGCCCTGTGCCCCACCATACTGTCCGCCACCATGCTTTCCCCAGCGATGGCCCCAGCCATGGCCGTCCCGCCCGCCGGGCTTGCCCATGCGATCGTGCATGCCGTCCCGGCCCTGATGCCCGGCGGCAAATTCCGCCTTGCTGATCTGGCCGTTCCTGTCGGTATCGAGCGCCGCGAAACGCTCATCCAGCCGCTGCTGACGGAGGATGTCGCGATCCGCCTGGTCGAGCTTGCCGTCCTTGTTGGCGTCCAGCCTGGCGAAGCGGGCTTCGAGGGCGGCGGTCAGTTCCACCTTTGTGACGGCGCCGTCCTTGTTGGCGTCGGCCATCATCAGCATGCCGCCGCCACGCGGTCCGGCGCTGTCGTCCTGAGCGAAAGCAAGGTGCGAAGCAGCGAGCCCGCCGACGAACAGCGAGCCCAGCGCCACCGTGGTCATGAATTTGCGGATCATGGAAATCTTCCTTCAAAGCGTCTGTCACGAACGGCGCCCTGCCGTCCTTGCGGATGCTTATCGGGGAGTTTTGTCCCGCAATTTTGTCACGTCACCCGATAAAATGTCGCAATTTGTATCGGGCGGAGGCTTGGCTTCGGTTCCAAACCTCCTTCGCGGGAACGACAATCAAATTCAACGATCCCGGCGTCCCAGCAGACGCAGGCGAAGCGCGTTCAGCTTGATGAAGCCCGCCGCGTCGCGCTGGTCATAGGCGCCCGCATCGTCCTCGAAGGTCACGACCTTCTCGCTGTAAAGCGAATAGGGCGACTTGCGGCCCACGACATAGACGCCGCCCTTGTAGAGCTTCAGGCGAACCGTGCCGGTCACCTTCTCCTGACTGAAGTCGATCGCCGCCTGCAGCATCTCGCGCTCGGGCGAGAACCAGAAGCCGTTATAGATGAGTTCGGCATAGCGCGGCGCCAGTTCATCCTTCAGGTGCGCGGCGCCCCGGTCGAGCGTCAGTTGCTCGATTCCGCGATGGGCGAGGTGGTAGATGGTGCCGCCCGGCGTCTCATACATGCCGCGCGACTTCATGCCGACGAAGCGGTTCTCGACCAGATCGAGACGGCCGATGCCATGCTTGCGGCCATAGTCGTTGAGCGTTTCCAGCAGGGTCGCGGGCGACATGCCGACGCCATTGATCGCCACGCCGTCGCCGCGCTCGAAATCGATGGTGATATATTCGGGCGCGTCGGGCGCATCCTCCGGATTCACTGTGCGCGAATAGACATAGTCCGGTGTTTCTTCCCACGGATCTTCCAGCACCTTGCCCTCCGAAGAGGTGTGCAGCATGTTCGCGTCCGTCGAGAAGGGGCTTTCGCCGCGCTTGTCGCGGGGGATCGGAATCTGGTGCTTCTCAGCGAATTCGATCAGCCTGGTGCGGCTGGTGAGGTCCCATTCGCGCCAGGGCGCGATCACCTTGATGTCGGGCGAGAGACCGTAATAGCCAAGTTCGAAGCGCACCTGGTCATTGCCCTTGCCGGTTGCGCCGTGGCTGACGGCATCCGCCCCGACCTGCTTCGCGATCTCGATCTGCCGCTTGGCGATCAGTGGCCGGGCGATGGACGTGCCGAGCAGGTAAAGCCCTTCATAAAGCGCGTTGGAGCGCATCATCGGGAAGACATAGTCCTTCACGAATTCCTCGCGCAGGTCATCGATGAAGATATGCTCTTCCTTGACGCCCATCAGACGCGCCTTGGCGCGGGCGGGCTCCAGTTCCTCGCCCTGTCCCAGATCGGCGGTGAAGGTCACCACCTCGCACTGGTAGGTCTGTTGCAGCCATTTCAGGATCACGCTGGTATCCAGCCCACCTGAGAAGGCAAGAACGATGCGGTTGATCTTGTCGGACATGGGCAACTTTCCTTGAAGCGGGCCTGGGCGGCCATGCAATTACCGGCGGGCCGGTATCAGGCCGGGCGGTCCAACGCAACCGCAACGGCGGAACTATCGCATGACGAAGGGGATGCCGATCAGAACCGGCATCCCCTTTCCGCAAGGAATCGAATCGGGCTCAGCTCGTCCGCGGCTTGAAGACGCTGTCGCGGCGCCGGTCGGAACCGAAACGATAGACCGTCTGCGTCGCCGCAGGCGCGGGCCCGGCCGATACTGGCGGCGCTGCCATGGTTTCCTCCGCCGCCGGGGTCGCCGCCTGCTTCTGCCGCTGCGCGAGGAGGAATTTTGCGCGGGTCATGCGCTTGGCGTGGGTTCGGAACGGGTTTTCCGGGCTTGGCGGCGCAGCCACCATCGCTTCCAAGCTGCTTTCCTCCTCGCTCCGCGCAGGAGCAATCGCGGGCGACGGCGTCATCAGCGGCATGGCGGGAGCAGGTTCCGCAGGCATGGGCTGGATCACCTCGCCCTCCCAATGCTCCTCGCCTTCCCACTGACCTTCACGACGCTTGCGCCTGCGCAACAGGGCAGCGCCCGCGAGACCCGCCATCAGCAGCGAGCCCCCGCCCAACGCCCAAAGCAGCGCGGGATCGATCCCGGCTTGCGACGGAGGAACTGGCGCCGGCCTTACAGGAACGGCGGCTGCTGGCGGAGCGGCCGCCTGTACAGGCGCCGGGGCAGGCGCTTCGCTTTGCACCGGGGCCGTAGCGCGTTGCGGGGACGCGACAGGCTCGGTCCGCGCTGCCGCTCGGGTCGCTGGCCTTGGTGCGCGCCGCTCCACCGGAGCCGCTACCGCAGTCTGCGCCTTCTCCTCCGCCTGCGACGCCGCAATGGCGGCATCCAGCCGCTGTTCGACCGAAGGCGTCGATTGAACCACAGGCTGCGCGGGCGCAAATGCTGGAGCGGACGAAGCCGGCGATTGCTCCGGTTCCGCGGCTGGATTGACAATCACCGGCTGGCTCGGCGGCACGATGGTCTGCGCGAGCAGCGGAGGCGAACTGAAAGCCAGAACAGCGGCAATCGCGGCCCTGGCGGGGCGAAGTGAGCGAATGTTTCCAGTCATAGCCATGATCAAACCCGCGAGCCTCACGATTCAGCGCAAAGCCTGAAGGCTATTCCCGATCAATCGAGCCAAAGGGCCGACGAAATGATCAGAACATAGCCAATATGAACATTCGTTCATTTTGATGGATGATGTTTTAGACTTTATATTCTTGCCTGTGGTTCAGAATCAGCGATCTATTATTTGGGACTATCATCCCTATTGCCACGGCGCGCGCCTTCGATCAGCCGCTTGTTCCGTTCTTCTTCCGCTGACTGCGCCACACGTTCCGCCTTGGTGCGGCCGAATTTGACGCGATTGCCCTGAGCCTGGCGTTCCTTGTCCGCCCGAGCCTTCGCCTTGCGCGCCTGTCGTAGATTGACGATGTCGCCCATGGGCGTGGACGGGCCTCCATGAGGGGATGGAGCGGGTAGCGGGGATCGAACCCGCATCACAAGCTTGGAAGGTTTATGATGTGAGTTCGCCAGTCATCCCCAGGATTGGCTAAAGTGCCCAAATTCAACTTGTTTGCCCGCCTCTTTCTGCCCTAGTGTTCTCCCGAGTGTCCGGGGAATCTCCCGAGCGTGCTTATCTGGTGCTTATCTGGGGCGGTGATGAAAGCGAAGCTGACGAAGAGTTTTGTCGACGGGCTGAAGCCCGATCCGGACCCCAGCAAGCGGCTGACCGTCTGGGATACCGAGCTAGCAGGTTTCGGCGTCACGGTCACTCCATACGGGCCGCGCGGCGGCGGGGTCAAATCGTACATCGTGCAATATCGTGTCGGCGGCAGAGGTACAAAACTACGGCGGGTGACGATCGGTAGACATGGGGCCGAGTGGTTGCCGCACGCTGCGCGGGAGCATGCTAGGGATCTTTTGCAGCGACGGCGGCAGGGGATCGATCCCTTCGCCGAACGGCAACGCAATCAGGCCGCAGAGGCTGCTGAACGAGAGAAAGCGGCTCTTGAAAGTGAGCAAGCGCGCCGCTTCCAGTTTGACACTTTCTGCGAAGAGTTTGTCGAGGAGTATGCAAAGAAGAATCAGCCGCGCAGCTGGGATCTTACTCAACGGGCGCTGCTCGACATGGGCAAACAGCTCGCGAAACAGGAGGGGAAGGTCCGCGTCGACACTCTTCAGCGTGAACAAATCGAAAGGGCGCTGGGCGTTCTAGCCGTTCGCAGCCCGTCGGCCGGCATCGCTGCGCGCAAGGCTATCCGCAAGCTTTATACCTGGGCGAACGATAAGACGATCCTCAACTGGCACCCCGCGCGCGCGCTCGACGCCCCTGCCAAGGAGAATGTCCGAAACCGGGTGCTTTCGGCGGCAGAGCTCAAGGCGGTGTGGCAAGGGGCGCAAGCGCTGGGCTATCCCTTCGGCGATTTGTATTGCCTGATCATGTTGACCGGTCTGCGCTTGAGGGAGGCGGCTGAAGCGCTGTGGGGCGAGTATGCAAGCGCCCATGAGGTGCTGATTATCCCCGCGGCACGAATGAAGCGGAAGCCGAACGATGATCGCGGGGCATTTCTAATGCCGCTCAACATCAGCGCCCTTGCCCTACTCGAGACGCTTCGGGAGGAAATTGCGGGCGAGGACGAAATGCCGCCATCCGACAGGCCGATCTTCATGGGGTCGCGGAAGAAGGCCGTTTCAGGCTTCAGCGCCGCTAAAGTCGCGTTGGACGAAAAAATCAAAGAGGTGACTGGTCTGACCTTGCCCCGTTGGACCGCACACGATCTTCGCCGGACGATGTCCACCGCCATGCAGCCGCTGGGCGTGCCCCAGAAGATCATCGATCGCCTTCAGGATCACCATGACAAGGAGGTGACCAAGACCGCCAGGCATTACCAGCATTGGGATTTCTACGAGGACAAGCGCGACGCCATGCGGCTGTATCACAACTATCTCGAAGGGGCTGTGTTTGGCGACGACCGCTATAAAGACCTCGTCCGTAAAGTGGATTTCCGCCTGCAGGTGATCAGCAACTCTTGATGCGTGCAGCCCTCGTTCTACGATTCGCCCATTAGCAAGAGAAAAATTCAGGATCGCCAAAACTAATTTGCATTTTTCGCCGTAAGTCTCTGGTTTAGAACGATAAATAGGCAAACGGCCTGAATTCAACTGATCTGGGGTGCGCCGTATTTTTCCCTGTATCGCCACAGTGCGCGATGCGGAGAAAGATATGGAAACCATCACTGTTGATACGGCAGGCGCTGCGGCCCGCCTCGGGATCGCGGTCAAGACGCTTCATAAGAAGCGGGTATATGGCGGGGGCCCACCCTTCCTGAAGCTTGGTCGGCGGGTTCTATACCGCGTTGCCGACCTCGACGCTTGGATGGAAGCGCACCTTATGCACAGCACCTCGAAGAAGGTCGCGGCCTGATGGGGCGCGATCCTCTCGGGCCGCTGGGTCCGCCAAAAGAAAATGCCCCCGCCGGCAAGCTAAGGGGCACCTTCCAATACGATTATGGAGCCCGGACTGAATACCTGATTGCGTCCCTCGCCGCAACGGTGGAGGTGCGCCATGGGTGACATTGTTCATCTGCCGCCTCAGCGTCCGCGCGAGGGCATCCGCTACATCAGCGTCAGCGGTGCCGATGGCGAATTCATGGTCGGCATCGAATATTGGGACGGCGGCTATGTGTTCGCTGGCGTGTTCGTGACTCACCTGGAAGCGCTGGAGTCAGCCCGAGCTAAGGCGCAATCCCTCGGATCCAAGGTGGTGGACTTCACCTTCAGCGAGCCTCCGTTGGGAGGTGCCGCATGATAGAGGGCACCATCATCATCAGCGAATGCGTGTTCGGCGGGCGTTTTGTCGTCACTTTCGAGCCGCGGTCCATTGCTCTGCCGAGCATGGAATTCCGCACCCATGCTGATGCGCTAGCTTGTGCCAACGCGCGGCAGAAAGCGCACGGGTGGAACATCATCGATAAGTCCGGGGAGGATCATCATGAAGTCCACCGATCTTGAAGCCGAAATGGCCGCCGCGGCGAACTCTGTCAGGCAGGCGCATATCGATCGCATGATTGCACTGGGCGTGCCCGGGGCTTCGATAGCCGCGCTTGGTGCTATGCAACCCGCATTTGGCATCAGCCCGGCCGCGGTCGAGCCATCCTATTTCTATCAGCCTGTGGATGGCCCCACGCACGTCGTCATGCCAGTGATGGACCAGGGCGAGATGATCGACTTGATTGCATGGCGCTCCAGCAATCCCGCGCGCTGGTTCTGGCGCACCGGCTTAGGCTGGGCGCTCGGGACGGACTGGCTGCTTCCCCGCTGGGATAATGGTCCGGTGAAACTCTACGCGACGCCGTTGGAATGGCTGGCTGGCGCTGGCGAAGGCATCTGCGTGCTTGACTGGTCGGCGCCGGAAATCCGCGACTTGGCCGCGCTGGAGGCAATCGAAGCCGACGAGTTGATCGGCCGTAGGCTGATCTCTGTCCTCTCCAAACCGGCACGCATGCCTCGCGTGACATACAGGAAGGCGGTGCAACGTGCCGCTTAATCTGGAGTCGTTGAACGCTGCCGATGAGCCTGGCGGGCGTGTTGACTGGTCGCGGGGCTGGAGCGCGAACTCTAAGGAGGATCTTCCCATAGCAGGGCGGCGTAAATTGCTTCCGTTGATCGATCCTGCCGGTTGGGAAGGGCTGGAGACGCCAGAGCGGCAATGGGCTTGGACTGACTACGTCCCACACCGGCAAGCAACCTATCTCACGGGCGCTGGAAGCGCGGGCAAGTCTCTGCTCAGCCAGCAGCTTTGTACTGCCATTGCTATGGGCATGCCCTTCATGGGTGTGGAAACGCGGCAGTCTGCGGCCATCTACGTGACCTGCGAGGATGACGATGACGAGCTGCACCACCGCCAGAAGGCGCTTTGCGCTGCCATGGGCGTCCCGCTGTCGGCCCTATCTGGTAAGCTACACCTTGTAAGCCTCCTGGGCGAAATCGGCAATGAACTGGCGACATTCACCCCCGAGGGGAAGATGGTCGTAAGTGACGCCTATCGCGCTCTAGTCGACACGGCCAAGTCAATCGGTGCCGGCTTCATTGCACTTGATAACGTCGCGCAACTCTTCGCCGGCAACGAGAACATTCGCAATCAGGTCGCCGCCTTCGTGTCGTTGCTCAACAGCCTGGCGCTGGAGATTGACGGGAGCGTGCTGTTCCTCGGGCATCCGAACAAACAGGGGCAAGAGTTCTCTGGCTCTACGGCATGGGAAAATCAGGTTCGCTCTCGTCTCTTCATGGAGGTGCCGAAAGATGACCTGGGCAACCCGATCGACCCCGATGTCCGGGTGCTTCGGCGCGGCAAGGCCAACTATGCCCGAAATGGCGAGCGGCTGGAATTCCGCTGGCACAAATGGGCGTTCGTTCGGGATGATGATCTGCCTGCCGGCACCCGTGCCGAATTGGCAGAGGTAGCAAAGGCGAACGGCGAAAATGCTGCGTTCATGCGCTGCCTCGCCGCAGCCACCGCCAGCAAGCGCGCCGTCTCGCACAACCCGGGCGTCAACTATTACGCCTCGGTATTCCCCTCCATGGCAGAGGGCAAAGGCTTTGGGCGGAAAGCTTTCGAGGCTGCGTTCGAACGCCTGCTGCACCTTGGCGAAATTGAGCTGGATAAGGCGCTCTGGAAGCGGGAAAATCGGTCATGGAAATACGGGATCAAGGCGGCTGAAAAGCGCACCGCCCCCCCCGCACCAACCCCATGCACCGACCCGCACCAACCCCAAGCGCAAACCGTTGAAAATGCGTGCGCCGAACCGCACGCACCGACCCCCCTATATACTACGTATATAACGGGCGCGGCCATTCAGGCCGCCGCGCCCGATCTGAATGCGGATGATGGCTTGGACGAGCACGGCAACGTCATCGGATGGAACGATGGCTGATCGCCCCACTGATCCCGCCCCCTCAACGACCGATTTGAAGAGCTTCCCTGATGGCAAAGAAAGACCAGACCGCCCCCGATGTTGGACCAGGACGCGCGCCTGCACGCGCGCGCGCGAGGCAGCAGGTGATGGACCCGCAGGCGATCCACCAAGAAATCTTCCTCCGCATCATGGAGGGCGAGACGGTCCGCGCGATCTGCGCCCGTGATGGCATGCCCTGCAAGGCGACGGTGATGAACTGGCTGGCCCGCGATCCTGAATTCCGCGCAGGCTATGCTGTCGCGAAGGCGCTCTACGCTGAGACGCTAGCGGAGGAGGTCATCGAAATATCCGACGACGGCACGGCCGACTGGGTTGCAGGCGAGGATGGCAAGGAGCTCGACCATGAGCATGTCCAGCGTGCCAGGCTCCGCGTGGATAGCCGCAAATGGCTGGCCGCCCGCCTGTCGCCCAAGCGCTACGGCGATTCATCCATGCTGAAGATTGGCGAGCTGGAGAACGCGCCCCGATCCGATCTCAGCGACACCGAAAGGGCTGTCCGCCTCGCGGCGATTGCTGCCCAGCACAACAAGGAGATGATGAAATGAACACCGACATAATCAGCCTGGTGGAGATGATGACGCAGGAGGATTGCCGCGAAATGGGCAAGCTTCTGATCGAAATGGCCGACCAGCCCCGCGATGCTCGCTGGAAAGCCGAGATGGCCATGGCCCGCGATCTGGCGGCAACGCCCAAACAACGCACCCTCGCCGATGCAATCACGGCAGGCAGGCAGCGGGTGACGGCTCTGTCTGATGGCTTGCGCGCGGATGGCATGGATCATCGCACGCTGATCGAAGCCGAGCTTGTCCGCCGTGGCGATCCCCGAACCTACGAGCAGTACCGCGATGCCGTTGGCGCGATCTCGAGCGACGTCGTTTAAGGTGCCGGAGTCGTGAAGAGGATTAGAAATCCACTTTCGGTGGCTCCGCCACTCGGGCGTTCTGCGGGAAAGAGATCATGAGCGATGCGTCGTTCTCCCCTTCAGCCACGACGAGTTTCGCGCCTCCGTCGAAGTCGGGCCATCTGATAACACGGGCCGTATAAGGCCCACCAGTTTTGTTGACCCGGCTTGATGTCTCGTCGCTTTTGGGTTTGCCATACTTGGCAGTCAGGACCTCTACGGCCGCATCGGTCCACACCGTGGAGAAGGTGAACTGCACATGGGATACGCGGCGGGTTGATTGGTTTAGGACCGCCAACGAGCTGTCGATATAAACCTTGCCGAACTTGGTTCGGGTTGGCTTGCACAGCATCACGGTGGGCGTGGCGCTTCTGCAATCGAACTCTGGGCTTTCTGTAGCCACAGTGTTCTCGTTGATGCTGCCAAATTCAAGCGGTTGAGCCATTGCGGGAGAGGCGAACGCTACTGCGAGCCCGATCAACATTTTTCGCATTTAAACCCTCTCATCCAAGCAGCGGCACAGAGCCCGATTCGCCTTCGAACTAGCAACTGACAGTTGCTATGACCTTAAGCGGTGGAGCGGTAGCCACTCCCTCGATTCAACATATCCGGCCCCTCCATTACGCTGCAAGCAGCGAACGAGGGAGGGCCGGATGGGCCGTTTGACAGAAGCGAATTATCTCAGCCGCAAGGTGAAGTTGCGGGAGCATATCGAAGCAGCGAAGGTTGCTCACCGCGATGCCGCGTTTCGGCATGAAGTCGGCGAAGGCGATGAGGCGGCGGTGATTGCCGCCAAAGCTGCCATCTCGGCGTTAGAAGATCGGGTTTTGGGACTCGACGCCGCATGGGAGCGCGCCAAGCAGGAGGCCGCAAAGGAAAAGCAGGAACAGGACGCGAAGAATCGCGCCGCTGCGGTGGCAACGGTGGAGAAGCACCTGAAGGCTCGCGCCACTGCCGCCCGTCATCTGGAAAAGCTGGCCAAGGACCTGGGCGAAACCTGGCAGCAATATGAGGCGGCGGCTAAGGGCGCGATCGAAGCCGCCCGTCCTTATGGCAGCAATCTGGGGGCTGATGCCTTCCGCCATTTGCGCGATGTTCTGACTGGCGATTTCCATTCGGCGAAGCCCAACCTGGGCGCTGCGATGGTGGACGCGGGCTTGTCCTTGCAGAAAGCCGACTTCCCGGCCGCCCATATGCGCTCTGGCATGCACCGCGATCAAACGCTGGTTGAGTTCACCGAAAAGCGGAACGCCATGGCGCGGGCCGCTGTCTCCAGCTTCGTGGAGGCGGAATGATGGTCGCCCACACCCTGCTGGTGAAAGCCTACATCGATGGCGAAGTGAAGCGCCCCGGCACTCCCGTCGAATATGACGGTCCGCCGAACTGGAAATTTCAGCCTGCCGATCCCGCCCAGCGTGCCGCTTGGGAAGCAGAAGCCGCCGATCCTGCGCGTGTCGAGGATAGCCTGAAACAGTCGGGCGATTGGGATTTCGAAGCCCCCCCTCCGCCTCCGGAGCTACATGAGCGCGGTTACACGCCGGAAGTTATCGCGAGCATCACGCCGCCTGAGCCCCGCTACGATCGACAGAAGGAACTCTGATCATGTGCGCGCCTCCAGCCATCCTCGCCCTTGGCGCCGCCGTCGTTTCTGCTGCCGGTACGGCCTATGGCGGGTTGGCGGCAAACGCACAGGGGAAATATGAAAGCCGCGTTGCTGAGCAGAATGCCCGTCTTGTCGCTGAGCAGAGCCGAGATGCAATTGAGCGGGGGCAGAGGGATGCCGCTCGCCTAGATCGCGAATATGCGCAAACTGCGGGCGCTCAGCGGGCGGCAATGGCGGCAAACGGGATCGATATCGATTTCGGTTCGGCCGCTGGCGTTCAGCGCGACACCGCGATGCTGCGGGACGAGGATCGCGCTGCGCATGACCGCAACGTGTTCAATGAACTTCGTGGTTTCGACATTTCCGCTGCCAATGAGCGGGCAAAGGGACGAGCGGCGCGCGCTAAGGGGCAAAGCGCAATGATTGGCTCCTTCATCTCCGCAGGCGGTACGCTGCTCAGCGGCGCAAGCCAGTTCGGCAAGATGCAGGAGGACAAATAGCCTTGGCCCGCGTTCCTATCGCCCGCAATCTGGTCCAACAGGGTCCGGCAACGTCCGCAAAGCTCCAGGCATTCGACCACGGCGGCGAGGCAATCGCGCAAGGGCTGGTGCAACTGGGCGCGGGCATCAACGATTTCGCCCAGTTCCGGCAGCAGGTTCAGACCGAGCAGGCCGAGCTTGGCGCGAAGGACGCCGACAATGCCTTCGCGGTTTCAGTGACGGAAACCATCGATGATCCGACCAATGGTCTGCGGGCGAAGCAGGGGCGCGGTGCTGTAGAAGCGCTGGAGCCCACGCTGGAGGCATTGCAGAAGCGGCGCGATGAACTGGCGAACGGATTGAAGTCGCCGCTGGCCCGCAAGCTTTTCATGGGTGTGGCGGAGCAGCGGATGCAGAGCGCCACGTCTGCCATGTATCGGCATGTCGCCGTCGAGCGCGAGCGTTGGCAGGATGAGACCGAGCTTGCCCGTGTCGGCCTTTCGGTTTCGGACGCAGGCAATTCCTTCGATGATCTCGCCACGGCTGACAAGCATATTGCCACGGCCGTCAACGAGCTTGCTGCCTATGGGAAGCGCAAGGGCTGGGACGACGACAAGCTGGCGCTGGAGACCCTGAAAACCGTTTCCGGGGCACGCAAGGGCATCGGGCAGCGCATTGCTGATGTCGATCCCGATCTGGCCGAGCGATACGATGAAACCTATGGCGCGCAGATGCTGCCGGAAGATCGGGACGCGGTGCGCGATGGCATTCGCATTCGTCGAGGCCAGATACTCGCCGAGCAACGCAGGCTGGAAGCGGAACAGCGGCAGGCGCAGCGCGAAGAGACCGCCCTTGTTTCGGAGCAGGGGCGCGACGTGCTCGACATGATCGAACATGGCCACGAGGTGGACACGAAATCAATTACCAAGCTCGCCGATCGCCTCGATGAATTGGGCAAGCCGGTTCTTGCCATCCGGCTCCGCACGGCGGGTGAAGTGCAGACTTTCACCAGCGAGGCGCGCCAGTGGCGTCCGGACCAGCTTCAAGGCTGGATCAATGAGCAGCGCACCGCCACCAAGGGCAACACCACGCCAGGGCAGGCCGCACGCATCGACGCGGCGGAGAAGCTGCTGGGCCGCATGCATGGCAGGTTGAAGTCCGACCCGCTATCATGGGCCGTTGAGGCAGGCGTTGCCCGTCTGTCACCTGTTGATCTGCGCAAACCAGCGACAGCGCAGGCTCGCGTGAAGACCGCTTTGGCTGTCAGCGAACGCTATGGAATTCGCCCGACCTTCCTCACGGACGAGGAAACCGGGCTGATTGCTGGCCAGCTTGCATCGGCCAAGCCGCAGGACAAGGTAAAGCTGACCGCTGCGATCGTCGGCGGCTTTGGTCGCTATGGCCGTGAAGTACTGGGCAGCATTTCCGGCGCTGATCCGGTTTTTGCCCATGCCGCTGGGCTGGCGGTGAGCGTTCCGAACGGCAAGGATACCGCGCAGCGCATCTTTGCAGGCCAGGAGGCGCTTCGGGACAAGTCGGTTTCGATCCCCTCGCATGCCGCTTTCGAGAACGCGCCGACGCTTGGCCGCGCCCTTGCCTATACGCCCAAAACGCGCGGGGCGCTCATGGCCAGCGCCAAGGCGATCTACGCCAGTGAAGCTGCTGCGGCGGGGCTCGATCCCAAGATCGTGGATGAGGATGTCTGGGCGAAGGCGGTAAACCGGGCAGCGGGCGCCACCTATCGGCAGGACGGTTCGCGCGTTGGCGGCATCGGCACCTATCGCGGCAACAATATCATTCTGCCATCTGATGTTTCGCCCGACGAGATGGACACGCTGATGGGGCGGCTGAGTGCCGACGACCTGAAGGGCGCAAAGCCCACTTTCAGCAATGGCAAGCCGGTCGATGTCGACACGGTGCGCTCCGGCTATCTCTTCGACGCTGGCAGCGGACGCTATTTCGTCTCGCTCGACAAGGCGGGCACCCAGTTCCTTCGCGGCCCAAGAGGGCATTTTGTCCTTGATCTGGGCGCATTGGTCCCGCGCCTGCGCGCCCGAGCCCCGCAGAGCATCAGCGGCCGCATCGGCGAATGGTTGGGGTTCTGACATGCCGCAAGGATTCTTCTACGGCGAGGACGGGGAAACCGATCAGGCCCCGCAGGACTTCGCCATCGGCGCGCCCACGGGCTTTCTCGACAACTTCAAGGAAGCCTATCGCTCAACCCGGATGACGGGACGGACGGACAGCGAGGCGCTGAGCCTTGCCGACGCCTATGATCCCGTTGTCGAGCGGCTCAACGAGGGATTTCAGAAGGCGACCGGCTTCACGCTAGTTTCGCCTGACCGGGATCGCATGTTCACCAATCCCTATCGCGGGGAGAGTAACAATCCCTGGGAACTGGGCGTCGGCGGCATGGCCCCGCAGGAGCGGCGCATCTGGGACGAGATCGCGCGGCGGCGCAAGACCGACCCGAAATTCATGGCCGAACTAGGCACCACGCGCGCCGATTTCGTCCGCACTGTGAATGAGCGGGCGAAGGCGCAACTGGAGCGCGAGGGGGAAGTCGGCGAACGGGCGACCACCATGGGCAGCATTGGCGGCTTTGTCGGCGCGATGGCCGGTGGCTTTTCCGATCCGGTCAACCTTGCCACGCTGGCGCTGGGCGGCGGTCCTTCGCGCTCCATCCTGCAAACGGCTGTCCGGGAAGCCGGGATCAATGCCGCGACTGAAGCTGCAACCCTGCCGATCATAGCGCAGCGACGTAAGGAAATCGGCGCGCCCATGACGGCGACGGAAGCTGCCACCTCTGTTGCCGCTGCTGGCGTGCTGGGTGGCGTGATCGGCGGCGGCGTTGAGGGCTTTCGCCGCCTTGGCCAAGCCTTTGAGGCGGGCAAGGTCCGCACTCTCACGGATGAGGAACTGCTGGCCGCTACGGCCGACATGCCGGACCCCGAGATCAAGACCGCGCGCGATGTCGTCGCGGCGAATGTCGAGATCGACAAGACCAATCCCTTTGAAGACACCCCTTCCGGTCAAATCCGTCACAGAGAGTCGCTTGAGCGGGCCACGACTCAGATTCTTGATGATGGGTTTACCGGACGCGAGCCGCCCCGTGCTGCAACTCCTACAGTGCAGGAGCGGCTCGCCACCTTTTCGGAACCCGCAGGCGCAGGCCAGGCGGAGCAGATTGCCGCGCTGACCCATGACATCAAGGCGGCAATGGCGAACCCGATCTCTCCGAAATTGGAGGCATTGAATGGGGCATCCCCAAAAATGGGGATTGCCAACGGACCCGCGCCTGTTTCGCGCGAGCGGCTAATCAATGCGGTGATCGGGCAGGAGTCAGGCGGCAGTCCCAATGCGGTGAGCCCCAAGGGCGCGCGCGGCCGCATGCAGGTCATGCCCGGCACCAATGCTGATCCCGGCTTTGGCGTTCGCGCGGCTGTCGATGGTAGCGAGGCTGAGCGCGCCCGCGTCGGCCGTGATTATCTCGACGCGATGATCAAGCGCTATGACGGCAACGTCTCGATGGCGCTGGCCGCTTACAATGCCGGGCCGGGCCGCGTGGACCAGTGGATCAAGAAGATTGGCGATCCGCGCAAGGGCAGCATCAGTGATGCGGAATGGGCAAGCCGCATTCCGATCAAGGAAACCCGCGATTATGTTCCCTCGGTTCTCCAGCGCGCCGGCATCGTGACGGATGATCTGCCCACAGTGGCCGTTGGCGAGCATGTTATCAACGGCGAAGCGGTCCCGATCGTCCGCCCCCTTCAGGAAATGTTCGCCGAGCATGATGCCGACGACGCCTTCATCAAAGCCGTGGAAGCCTGTCTGCTATGAGTTTCGACAAATGCCTTTCGACCCTTGCCGCCACTGGCGCGATTGATCCTGGCCGAGAGGAACAGGCTCGCAAGATTTTTGAGGAAATCCGCGCTGCCATCGGTGACGAGCTTGGCGCGGACGAGGCGGCGGCGAAGGCAACCCAGCGCGCCTTGGAGCGGCTGAAAAACGAGGCAGCGGAGAAGCGGCGGCAGACATTGCTCCAGGCCGCCCGTCAGCGTGAGATCATGGGCAACCTGCGCCGATACCGCGATGCCAAGGGCCGGAAAGACTGGGCTGCGGCTGCAACGGCGCATATCGATGCCGACCAGGCCGCGACCTTCTCCAACGTCGAGGCACGCTGCAAGGCCGTGTTGGGGCAGGCGCACGGGCGGATGGCTGAGGTTCTCGCGACCTTCCGCCGCGATCTGCTCGGCCGCGTGCGGAAGGATGCGGAACTGGACGATCTGGTGCGCGCCAGCTTTGGAGAAAAGATCGACAATGCCAGCGCCCGCGAACTCGCGAAGGCATGGGGCGAAACGGCCGAATATTTGCGGCAGAGGTTCAACCAGGCGGGCGGGCATGTTCCCAAGCGCTCCGACTGGGGATTGCCGCAGACGCATGACATGGTGGCGGTGCGGAAGGCTGGCTTTGACGAGTGGCGGGCCTTTGTTTCCCCCCGGCTCGATCCAAGCCGCATGTATGATGAGTTGACGGGCCGCCCGATGACGCCGGCGCAGGTGGAGCGCACCATGCGCGAGGTTTTCGACACCATCTCGACGCAGGGCTGGAACAGCGTCGAGCCCTCGGGCGTGCCGATCAATGGCAAGATGGGCAATCGGCGCGCAGATCCCCGCTACCTTGCTTTTAAGAGCGCCGACGCCTGGCTCGAATATCAGGGCCGCTTCAGCAAGGGCACGCCTTTCGATGTCATGCTCGGCTATGTTGACGGCATGGCGCGCGACATCGCGTCTATGGAGGTGCTCGGCCCCAATCCTACTGCGACGATGCGCTGGATGGAGCAGATGATCACGAAGCAGGCCGCGGAGGCCGACGCGAAGAGCGGCAGGGGCACGCGCAGCCAGAAGGCAAAGTCTGCCGTGAAGCAGATGCGCGATATGTGGTCGCATCTCTCCGGACGCACGAGCGCGCCGATCAATGGCTTTTGGGGCAACACGCTTGCAGGCGCCCGATCGATGCTCGTCTCTGCCCAGCTTGGCTCTGCGTCCCTGTCCGCGGTTTCCGATCTCGCCTTTCAGCGGGTGGCGGCAAAGTTTTCCGGCATCCCGGCAACGGGCGTGCTGAAGAATTATGTGAAACTGTTCCGCCCGACCGTGACGGAGGATCAGAAGCTGGCCGTGCGCCTGGGCCTTATCGCGGAGAACTGGTCGACTATCGCCTCTGCTCAGCAGCGCTACACCGATGAGATCGCCGGGCCTGAGATCGCGCGACGGCTTTCGGACTTCACGATGCGTGCCTCGATGCTGTCTCCCTGGACTCAGGCGGGCCGCTGGGCGTTCGGCATGGAGTTCATGGGCTTCCTTGCCGACAATCGGGGCAAGGCGCTTGTTGGCCTCCCGGAGCCGCTGCAACGCACGCTGGGGCGCTATGGCATCAGCGCCGAAGAGTGGGACATCATCCGCAAGACGCCGGTTTATTCGAAGGAGCGCGCGACCTTCCTTCGCCCCGACGATCTGGCGAGCCGCACGGACATTCCGGAAGGCATCGCGAACGACCTGGCTACCCGCATGCTGGAGATGGTGCAGACGGAAACCGAATATGCTGTGCCCGGTGCCAGCCTTCGCGGCCGCGCAACGCTGCTGTCCGACGTTCCGCCCGGCACGCTGGTCGGCGAGGTGATCCGCTCCGTGGCGATGTACAAGAATTTTGGCGTGACGCTGATGTTCACCCATGGCCAGCGCGCGCTCCAGGCCAAGGGGAAGATGGCGAAGGCGGGATATGCCGCCAATCTGTTCATCGGCGCGACCGTGATGGGTGCGCTTGCCTATCAGATGAAGCAGGTAGCCAAGGGCAAGGACCCGCTCGACATGACCGGCGAGCATGCTGGCGACTTTTGGGGCGCTGCAATCCTCCAGGGCGGCGGGCTCGGCATTTACGGCGATTTCTTGTTTTCGGACGTCAATCGCTATGATCGCGGCATGGCGGAGACGCTAGCCGGTCCCGTCGTGTCAGCCGCTAATGATGTGCGGAAGCTGACGATCGGTAACGCCATCGAAGCGGTGCAGGGCAAGGAAACGGACGCGGGCAAGGAAGCCGTGCAGTTCGCCCGCAGCTACACGCCCGGCGGTTCGCTCTGGTATGCCCGCTTGGCCTTTGAGCGCGTCCTGCTCGACCAGATGCAGAAGGAAGTCGACCCCGACTATCAGCAGCGCTTCAGGTCGATGGAGAGCCGCGCCCGGCGCGAGATGGATCAGGAATATTGGTGGCGGCCGGGTGAGGCTGCGCCGAACTGATCGCGCTCCGAGAACGCATCTGGAACATTAACCAATCTGAACAACCTAAAGAGTGACTAAGGGCAGGTCGCACCCAAAATAGCCTCGATTTGGCACGCAGATGCCCCAGGAGGCGCAACAGGCTCACCTAAGGTCAACCTAAAGCCTAAAAATGCAAAACGCGCTCAGCGGGCTTCTGAGGCGATTTTCCGCTTGTGAAACGATAAGACTCTGTTCATACAAGAAAGGCCCGGAATCGCTGTAGGAAGCGACCCGGACCATAACCGCGCTGATACCGCGGCTGTCTTGTAGTATTGACGCCTCAGAATCTGTCATTCTGGGGGCTGCAAGTCAACCCGGTTTCATCGCATTGACATAGAAAGTCACTTGCAATGAGACGTACTTCTTCCCCCTCTATCTCGCCAGAAATGGCGGCTCATATAAAGTTTCTGGTGCAAAATCGGGGGCTTTACCAGCATCAGGTTGCCGCCCTCGTAGGCGTTAATCAGGGCCGCATTTCCGAAATTATGCGGGGCCGGAGATTTCCGGACGTGCCCCCGGCGCTTGGATCGTTTCCGGCCTAATGGCTCAGGACGATGGCGAATGGGTGATTGTGCAGTGTATCACGCTGCGCAACGGAACCCGGCTATGCAAGCCCAAGGGGCAAGCTTTCCGGTTCCGCGCCAACAATTCGCGCAAGCCTAAGGCCGGAGAGTAGATTCCGGTATCGAAGCGTAAAGGAGGGGCCGGTAAATCCGGCCCCAACTTTTAGGCTAGCCGTTCGAGGCACCGCCTTATTCGCGCACTGGTCCCGTACCGTATTCGACGGCCAGCCCTAAGCTGCGATACCAAGTGAGGATCGCCTACCGCTACCCTCCCGAACGCTGGCGCGCTCAAGCCGCAAGCTGCCAGCGCGCTATCGATCTGGGCCAAGATCGACGGATCGGTTCTGCTTCTTCGATCGCACTGGGACACGGGGCGAAATGCCCGCCGCTCCCTCGGCGCACGTTGCGGCACATAGTAGCGATCGGCTTTCATGTGCCGCTCCCCGATGCAGCGAGCCGCCGTGCATTCTCGGCCATCTTCAGCATATATTTCTCACGAGGAATGCCGCCATCAAACAGCGCGGCCACGTGCCGAACGAAATCTCTGTGATTGCGGGGTTCCCATTGATCCAGCCTCTCCACCGCGTCCAGAAAAGCGGCCTCGCTTATGCGATCGTTGTTGAAGTCGTCCTGTGCTTTCCAATAGGCGTCTACCGGGTCGGGCGATGCGGCGAGCGCAGGCGCGGCGATTGCGATGGGTGCCAATGCCATGCCGGTGATGAAGGAGCGGCGATCAGTCATGCTGCTGCCCTCCCGGCAATGCGGCGAAGGTCCGCCAGCATATCGTCGTGATCTATCTGGCCGTCCGTTTCCTGGCTAAACTGTATTTTGGCGATCAGGTCGGCGACGGTGGTGACGGGGAACTCCTCGGCAGCGCGCATGGCAGCATAGCTCGCCTGCTCTAACCGATTCTGTTCAGCGCTGAGCGCGTCCATGTTGTGTCGCTGGGCAATGCGCTGCTTTTCAGCCTCGCGCTGTTCAAGCTTCTCCAGGAACTCGTCAAAGGCGCGCTCTGGATCGCCGCCAAGCCGAGCGCCGTCTTGCGTTAGGCTCTTGTGCATGCGGATTGCGCTTAGGTGCAACGGGTTGTCGGTCGATAACTGGGTGAGGACGCCTGGGGCGGTAAGATCGACGCGAGCTTTAGTGGTGAGATGGGGAATAGCCTCCTGCTCGGCTTTGCAGGCTTTCCAAGCGACATCGTAAACCCGCTCTCCCCATGCATTCTCCGTAGCCACCGCATTGTGATAGGCGGCGATCGCCTGAGACATTCCAGAACTGACGCCGCCACTGGTGAAGGTGGCAGCATTTGCAACGGCAGGCGCTGCGATGGCAGCGGGCACAATGGCGAGAGCGCGCATAACATCGCGCCGCGAAGTGGTGACTTCGTGCATAAATCTATCCTTTTTCATCAAGGTTGCGGGCCTGTCCCTTTTAAGGACTGATCGTTTTCATATCACTTATAGGTAATTGCCACAACCTCTTTTTGATCGTATTCATATCAGTATGAACTTAAGCGCAGAACAGTGCCGCGCCGCGCGTGGTCTATTGGGATGGTCGGCCGATGATCTGGCCAAAGCCGCTGGTGTAGGCGTGGCGACCGTTCGTCGCTTCGAGACGGGCGAACCGATGCGGGAGGCCAGCGTCGAGGCGATCCGGCGCACATTGGAAGGCGCAGGGCTGTTGTTCCTTGCTGCTGGCTCCAGTGGTGGCAAAGGTGGCGAAGGAGTTAGACGCTCATGAATTTCCATGCGGACTATGTTCCAGGGCCGGGAACCGTTCTGATCTGGCTATCTTACGATGACAATCTTGACCTCTTCAAATTGCTCATCTCACTCACTCCCGCTGCGATGAAGCCGCTGCGATGGTCGATGGAGGATCGGAAGAGATACGCCTCGCACTTTGGTGAAGCGATGTCTGAGTTTGGCGCGGGGAAGTCTGCCGAAGAATTGGACGACCTGAAGGTTCCCCTCACGCTGCCTGTGGAAGACGCGGCGGCTGTGCGGGACTTTCTGTCCAAGACAATAGGCACCACGGCCTTTGCTCGACAGCCATCAAGCTTCACGGAGCCTCTTTTGCGCGCCCATGGAGCGTTGAGCGCGGCTCTGCGCGCGGCTTGATTCACCCGAACAGGGGCCGGATAATCACCCAGTAGATCGGCCATATTTCTGAAAGGAACGCGTTGACCGGGATCGCGATGATCCAGTTCCACCAGGTGTAGACATAACCGTCGAACAAGGTGAGCTTGATGAAGGTGGCGATCCCCGCGAGATGCCAAATCAGGATCAATATCAGTCGCATAACTCACCCCCACACGGCGATCATGCGGCAATTCAGCGCCGAAATCCATAAGATCGGCGTGCTTATCCGGTGCTTATCTGGAAATTGGAAGCTGACGGGCCATTGCCAGAAACGGCCGAAAACGTGGAGCGGGTAGCGGGGATCGAACCCGCATCACAAGCTTGGAAGGCTAGTGCTCTACCATTGAGCTATACCCGCCCGTCAGGCTGAGCGCCCTGCCATCTTTGGGCGGCCTTCGTCAATATGCCAAAGCGATATTCACCCAATATCGGCCTTAACCCCGCGCGATATTTGCACTATCAGGGGCCATGGCCACGCCTTCCCTGCGCCAGTTGGATATATTCGCGCAGATGGTGGCATCGGGCAGCCTCTCGCGCTGCGCCAGCGATCTGGGGATCACACCCGATGATGTCGCGCGCGATCTGGCCTCGCTGGAGCTGCGTCTGGGCTATCGCCTCTTCGACGATCTTGCCGGCGCCCCGCGCCTGACCGCCGCCGGCCGGAAAACGGCGGAGGCCATGACCCTGTTGTCGCAGGATCAGCCGGAAAACTGGGGGGTCGATCAGGCGGACGGCATGATCCCCGCCGCCCCTCCGTCGGAATCGGCGCCATCGCGGCAAAGCATCGTCCTGGCCGCGCCCGCCCCGGTCTTCGGCCATTTCCAGGAAGCGCTGGCCGCGTTCGAGGCCGCGAATGACGACATCGCCATCACGCTCGACCTGACGATCCACCTCGCCGACGAAGCTGCCTGGGCGCTCCGCCGGGGAAAGGCCGACATCGCCTATTTCTATGCGTTGGGCGAGACGGATGAGCCATCCTCCCGCTATGGCTGGTCGGAGCAGATCAACCTCTATGCCGGCGCGGACCATCCGCTCGCCCGCCGCGACAGCGTTGCGACCGGAGAGCTTGCCGCCATGCCGACATTGGCGATGGAGCCGCGCAACGGCCTGCGGCGGATCATCGACGAGGCGCTGCTGCGCGGCGGCGTCCGGCTGGGCGATCCGGTGCTGGAAACCGACAATCTGTTCGACATCATGACCATATTGCGCGAAGGGGCGGGCTGCTTCGCCGCCTTCGGCCCCCTCGCCCGCGATCTGGGCCGGATGACCGGGATCAGGCGGATCGCGCTCGAACGTCCGCTCCCGGCCATCGAAGTGCGGCAGGCTCTCCGCCCGGAAAGCCCGGCCGCGGCTGCCGCGCTGGCGGAATTCCTCTTTCTCTGATCATCCGCTGCGACTGGCTGAGCCGATTTCGCGGGCAAGCGATCGATCCCGCGCCAAGCAGTATTGATATGCTATATCATTTCAGATAGGAGAGCGCATCTCCTCCCATTGAAGGATGACGAACCGAATGTATCGTTCCGCACTGTTGCGTGCCGGTTGCGCCTTTTCCGCATTGTCTGCCGCCCTTCCCGTCTTCGCTCAGGACGCACCTGCCGACGCGGCGCCCCAAGCCTATCATGATCAACGAGCGGACATCGTCGTCACCGCCATCATTCCACGCCGGCAGGGCGATATTCTTTCAGGAACGTCGGTCGTATCCGGCGAAGAACTGACCCGGGCGCTGCGCCCCACCATCGGCGACACTCTGGCGCACCAGCCCGGCGTCTCGGCAACCTCCTTCGGTCCCAATGCTTCCCGCCCCGTGCTGCGCGGCTTCCAGGGCGAGCGCGTGCGCATCCTGACCGACGGCATCGGCAGCTTCGACGTGTCGAACACCTCCGTCGACCATGCCGTGGCGATCAACCCCCTCACCGCCGACCGGATCGAGGTGCTGCGGGGCCCTGCGGCGCTGCTCTACGGCTCCTCCGCCATTGGCGGCGTGGTCAATGTGATCGACAGCCGCATCCCCCGCCGCGTGCCGGACGAACCGATCCACGTCGACGGCATCGCCACCTATGGCAGCGCAGCCAATGAACGCACCGGATCGGGCGAGATCGAGGCCCCCATCGGTGACAAGTTCGTTGTCCATTTCGACGGCAGCTATTCCAAGAGCGGCGATCTGGACACTGGCAGCTATATCCTGACCCCTGCCCTGCGGGCCCAGGCGAATGCCAGCAGCGACCCGGAAATCCGCGACCTCGCCACCCTGCGCGGCAAGTTGCCCAACAGCGCGGCGCGGACATGGGAAGTGGCGGGCGGCGCGGCGCTCATCACCGATGGCGGCAATCTGGGCTTTTCGGTGGCGCATACCGACAATTTCTACGGCGTGCCGGTCCGCTATTCGCTCGATCCCGATGGCGAAGCGGAAAAGGTGCGGCTGCACATGAAGCAGGATCGGGCCGACCTGCGCGCCGAACTGCCCGTCAATGGCGGCTTCCTGGAATCGATCCGCCTGCGCGCGGGCTTCGCCGATTATCAGCATCAGGAGATAGAGGAGACGGGCGAGGTCGGCACGACATTCTACAACCAGTCGATCGAATCCCGGCTGGAACTGGTTCAGGCCAGGCGCGGCGGCTGGGACGGCGCGATCGGCGCGCAGTTCTTTGCACGCAACTTCCACGTGGTGGGGGAAGAAAAATTCCTGCCGCGCAACGAGACGGAGCAACTGGGCTTCTTCACGCTGCAATCCTTCGACCTCGGCACCACCCGGGTCGAGCTGGGCGGGCGTTATGAACATACGCGGGTCGGGGCCGATGCGGACGAGACGCTGCTCAATCCCGCCTATCATCGCAGCTTCAATGCACTTTCCGGTTCGCTGGGGATCAGTCAGGAACTCGCTCCGGGCTGGCGGGTCGGGTTGAACCTGTCCCGCACGGAGCGCGCTCCTTCGGCCGAGGAGCTGTTCGCCCGCGGCAACCATGCCGGAACGCAGGCCTTTGAACTCGGTAATCCCGATTTCGGGCTGGAAAAGAGCTGGGGCATCGAAGGCACGCTGCGCGGCCAGGGCAATGGCTATACCCTCTCGCTTTCCGCCTATCACAACTGGTTCGACGGCTATATCTACGATACGCTGGCCGACGACAGCGTCTGCATGGCCGCCAATGGCGGAGAACCGCTGGATTTCCCCTGCTACCAGAATCTGCAGGCGAATGCCCGCTATCTCGGCTTTGAGGCGGAAGGCACGGTGAAGCTGGGGCAGATCGGCGGCTATGCCCTCAACCTGGATGGCGTGGCCGACTATGTGCGCGCCACCATCGTCGGATCGGGTCCGGCGCCGCGCATACCCCCGCTTCGCCTGCTGGGCGGCGTGGAATTGCAGGGCGACCGGCTGAGCCTGCGGGGCGAGGTCGAGCGCAGCTTCGCCCAGAACCGCATCGCGGACACCGAAACGCCGACCGACGGTTTCACGCTGGTCAACGCCTCGCTCTCCTTCAAGCCGCTCAAGGGCAATGACCGGACCACCATCACCCTTTCCGCCAACAACATCTTCGATGTGGAGGCGCGGCGGGCGGCCAGTTTCCTGAAGGATTACGCCCCCCTGGCGGGACGGGACATCCGCCTGACGGCCCGCCTGTCGATCTGATAACCTGGTTGATTGCGCAATGTGACGATTTCGTTACAAGGCGCGGATGGACCAGGGGTGGGCGAAACTCGATCGGATGCGCCGGCGGGCGTATAAGGGCGGCTGAATGCGTCAGATCGCCGCCCTTCCCTATTCGACCGGCCCCGACGGGTCGATGCGTATCCTGCTGATCACCTCTCGCGATACGCGGCGCTGGGTGATTCCCAAGGGCAATCGCATCAAGGGCATGGCCGGCCACCGCGCCGCAGAGCTGGAGGCTTATGAAGAGGCGGGCATTCACGGCATTGCCTGCCCCGCGCCGCTCGGCCGCTATCGCTATGACAAGAAACGGCGGCGGGGCGATACGAAAGAGGCGACGGTCGAGGTTTTCCCGCTTGCGGTGACGGGCCAGTTGTCGCAATGGCCCGAACAAGGGCAGCGGGAACTGCGTTGGTTCCCCGTTGCCGAAGCTGCAAAGGCTGTCGACGAACCCGATCTGCAATCCATCATCGCCGCTTTCCGCGAACCGCCCCGGGACCCGGGCCTGTTCGTGCGGACGTTGCTGCGGGTCAAGGAATGGCAAAGCGAAAGGACTGGAATGCTGCGCTGGTTTCACGCGCTGATGCCCAAGCAAGGGCGCTTTTTCGAGCAGTTCGAGGATCATGCCGCGACTTTGGTCGCCGGCGCCGATGCGCTCGCCAAGCTGCTGAAGGGCGGGCCGGACATCGACGCCCACATCAAGGAGATTTCGGACCGGGAGCATGAGGCGGACGACATCATCCGCGAAGTGCTGCAGGATGTGCGCCGCATCTTCGTGACGCCGTTCGACCGCAGCGCCATTACGGGGCTGATCGGGGTGATGGACGACGCCATCGACCAGATGAACCAGACGGCGAAAGCCATCGCGCTGTTCGAGGTGAAGGAATTTCCGTCGCAGATGCAGGACATGAGCGCCCTGATCGTCGAATGCGCGCGGATCACGGCGGAGGCGATGCCGCTGCTGCGGTCGCTGAACCTGAATTCGGCGCGGCTGCATGACCTGACCGAACGGCTGGTGAAGCTGGAGGGGCATGCCGACATCCTGCATGAGGCGGGGCTGAAAGCGCTCTACAATCAGGCGCGAGAGGGCAATCCGATGGATTTCGTCGTCGGCAACGAAATCTACAGCCATCTGGAGAAGGTGACGGACCGGTTCGAGGATGTCGCCAACGAGATTTCCGGCCTGGTCATCGACCACGCCTGATCCGGCCAGAGCAGATAGATGGAAGCCCATATCGCCTTTCCGCTGCTGATCGCGCTGATCGGGGTCGCGCTGCTGTTCGATTTCCTGAACGGGCTGCACGACGCCGCCAATTCGATCGCGACCATCGTGTCGACGCGCGTGTTGAAGCCGCAATATGCGGTCGCCTGGGCGGCGTTCTTCAACTTCATCGCCTTCCTCTTCTTCGGGCTGCATGTGGCGGAGACCGTGGGCAAGGGCATTGTCGACGCCAGCATCATCGATCCGGCGGTGATTTTCGGCGCGCTGATGGGGGCCATCGCCTGGAACCTCATCACCTGGGGACTGGGCATCCCCTCCTCCAGCAGTCATGCGCTGATCGGCGGGTTGCTGGGCGCGGGGACGGCCAAGGCGGGACTTTCCGCCGTGGTGTGGAGCGGGGTGTTCAAGACCAGCGCCGCCATCGTGCTGTCGCCCGCCATCGGGCTGGTGCTGGCATTGCTGCTGGTGCTGGTCGTGAGCTGGATTTTCCGGCGCTTCACGCCGCAGGGGGCGGACCGGGTGTTCCGCAAGATGCAGCTTGTGTCGGCGTCGCTCTATTCGCTGGGGCATGGCGGCAATGATGCGCAGAAGACGATGGGGATCATCGCGGTACTTCTCTATTCGCAGGGCATGCTGACGGGCGGGTTCCATGTGCCCTTCTGGGTGGTGCTGAGCTGTCAGGCGGCGATGGGCCTTGGGACGCTGCTGGGCGGGTGGAAGATCGTCCACACCATGGGGTCGAAGATCACGCGGCTGACGCCCGGACAGGGATTCTGCGCGGAGACCGGCGGGGCGCTGACGCTGTTCCTGGCGACGCATCTGGGCGTGCCGGTGTCGACGACCCACACCATTACCGGCGCGATCGTGGGCGTCGGGGCTTCGCGGCGGCTGTCGGCGGTGCGGTGGAACGTGGCGTCGAGCATCATCGTCGCCTGGGTGGTGACGCTGCCGGCGGCGGCGGTGATCGGCGCGGCCTTTTACGGGCTGACGCGGCTGTTCTGACGGGAAAAGGGCGCGGTCGGTTTTTCCGCCGCGCCCTTCCCTCTCCTGAACCCTGAAACGCTCAGCTCACCCGGCCGAGGCGGTGGTAGAGATTGGCGTATTTGACAGATTCCGGCTTGTCCTGAACCTCGCGCAGATAATGGGCGATGGCGGTTCGGATCAGGCCGAAATCCTCCTGGGAGAAAACCGCGCGGGAGCGGGCGGGCTGGGGTGCTTCGGTCGTTTCCATGGGTCTTCCTTTCCGTTGGGATGACGCATCAAACCATGAACGAGTCGGTCAATGAAGGCCGATTAGTGAAGCGGTGTCATGCGGTGACTTGTTCATATTGTCATTTTTTGACATAGTGACAGTATGGCGGATGATCGGAAACTCTATCTGGGGCCGAAGCTGCGGGTTTTGCGGCGGGAGCTGGGGCTGAACCAGACGCGGATGGCGGAGGAACTGGGGGTGTCGCCCAGTTACCTCAACCATCTGGAGCGCAATCAGCGGCCATTGACGGCGCAGATGCTGCTGCGGCTGGCCAATGTCTATGACATCGACATTCGCGATTTCGTCGCCAGCACGCAGGAAGGGGCCGCCAGCGCGCTGGGGGAGATATTGTCCGACGCGCTGGTGCGCGACATCGGCATCGCCCGCGACGAAGTGCTGGAGGTCGCGGAAAATTATCCGGGGGTGAGCGAGGCTATCGGGCGATTTTACCGGGCGCTCAGCGATTTGCGGCGCCTGCCGGAGCAGGTGGCGTCCGGACTGGCGGGGGCGCCGGGGAGCGTGGCGCCGCTGCATGCGCCGCTCGACTGGCTGCGCGAGACGATCGCGCGCGCGGGCAATCATTTCGCGGAGCTGGATGCGGCGGCGGAGTCGCTGGCGGGGGAACTGGGCGACGATCCTTCCGCCTTGCAGGCGGGCATCCGGGCGCGGCTGAAGGAGCGGCATGGCATGGCCGTGCAGATCGTGCGGGAGGATGTGCTGGCGGGAACGCTGCGCCATTATGACATGCACCGGCGGCGGCTGTTGCTGAGCGAGCGACTGGCTTCTTCGGGACGGCTGTTCGCGGTGGCCTATCAGCTTTGCGCGCAGGAACTGGCGGACGCGATAAGCGGGCAGGTGACGCGGGCGGGGCCGCCGGACGAGGACAGCCGCCGCCTCGCCGGAATCGCGCTCACCAACTATGCGGCGGCGGCGCTGATCATGCCCTATGACCGTTTCGCCAAGGCGGCGGAGCAGAGCCGGCACGACCTGCCGCTGCTGCGGGCGCGCTTCGGCGTGTCGATGGAGCAACTGGCGCATCGGCTGACCAGCCTGGGGCGGACGGGGGCGCGGGGCGTGCCCTTCTTCATGGCGAAGGTGGACCGGGCGGGCATCGTGTCGAAGCGCTTCGACGGGGAGGCGTGGCCCTTTGCGCGGCTGGGGGGCACCTGCCCGCGCTGGGACGCGCATGAGGCGCAGGCGCCGGATGCGGTGCATACGCAACTGATCGAGACGGTGGACGGGCGGCGCTTCGTCAGCCTGACGGTGGGCTTGCCCAAGGAGGGCGGCGCGCGGGGGCGGTCGGTGATCGCGCTGGGCTGCGAGGCGAAGCATGGGGCGCGGATCGTGCATGCCGACGGGATCGATCTGGAGAAGGGCGCGGCGACCGGGGTGGGGCCGACATGCCATCTGTGCGAGCGGCGGGGGTGTCCGGACCGCGCTCTGCCGCCGGTGACGCGGGCGCTGGATTTGCATGGCTATGAGCGGACGGTGGCGCCGTTTCCGTTTCGGCGGGTTTGAGGATTCCAAGGGAGGCTGAGCTATCAATCCCCATTAGCATCGTGCGAAAAAGTGGGAGCCGGTTTTCCGCTTAAAATGATACGACTACAAAACTTGGAGCGTGCGAACCGCGTCCGATTTGACGCAGCGCGCTCCAGCTTGGGATGATCGCCATATCCTGTACATTGCCCTGCTCACCTGACAAGAATTTCGGGTTCAGAACTTATCGTATCTGCATACGCCAAATTCCACCGACCTCGCCCAGCCCTCCAACGCTCAATGTCAGCTTGATCTCACTACAGGTCGCTGTTAGCGGAAGTGCCATTTTGGAGCTAACATACTGTTTAGTATGGCCATGTGGGGCAGTAGCAGCGTGGGCTTAGCTCACCGCTGCTGGGGGAGAACTTTGTGAATAAGAGCGTGAAACGAGCATTTATCCTATCATGTGCGTTTTTGTGTTCCTGCGGAGGCGGCGAGTCAGATAACGGACAAGTCATCAGTCCGCCTTCGCCCACACCAAATCCTGCACCGACGCCAACACCGAGCCCCACACCAACCCCTGCGCCTTCATATCCAATCGCGTTCGATCCATCGCAGGACTTCAGCTTTGCAGCGCTGGCGGTCGAGCATATGCTTCAGGATGAAAAGTTCGATTTGGGCGAAACCGCGTTCAATCGCGGCACGCTCGACACATTCATCAAATATACCGCCTCTACAAAAAGCCTGCAGGCGAGCTTTGATGGCGATTTCATGGAATTCAACGCGTCGGAGATGAATATCGATCGATCTGACCTGATCAACTACAGCCGGTCACTATCATATGGTTATCAAAGGTTGGGCGTTGGTAGGCCACGCTCGGATATTCTTTATATAAATGAAGCAGGCCAATCGTCTTCGATACAAGATGTCTCCGCTCCATCCCAAGCTGATACAAAAATTGTAGAGCGCATCTATCTTGGTGGATCAGCAACCACTTTGCCCGACATACCTCGTTCCGGCACTTCAAATTATTCCAGTAACTTAGCCATTTCTCAGCGTGGGCCGCAGAATAATACGATAGTGGCATCGAATTTCTATGTAAAAATCGATCATCAAACCGGAGAAATAACAGCCACTATTTCGGCATATGATGCATTGCAGCCTGTAACCTATTTGACCCTAAATTTGACTGGAACTATCTCGTCCTCCGGCACTTCCATTAGTGGCGACGTGACCAGTATCGACGGGAAGTATTCAGGTCAATTTATCGGACGCTTGTTTGGCCCCAAGGGAATCGAACTAGGGTTATTATTTAAGATGACTCACAAAGATAGCGGCGCCCGACTCATCGGCCATCTTATCGGGCGCACTGGCCAATAACATTCCATAGATAAAAAAGGGGCCGCCGGGCAGGCGACCCCTTTCATCCTCTCCCGAATGCGGGCAGGCTGTTCTTTAGTCGGCCTTCGTCTGAAGGTTGACGGCCGCATATTTGCCGCGGCGGTCGACTTCCAGTTCGAAGTCGAGGCGGTCGCCTTCATTCAGGGCGCTCATGCCGGCGCGTTCTACGGCGCTGATGTGCACGAATGCGTCGGGCTGGCCGTCGTCGCGCTGGATGAAGCCGAAGCCCTTCATGGCGTTGAAGAACTTGACCGTGCCGCTGGCGCGTTCGCCGGTGAGCTGGCGCTGCGGGCCGCGGTCGCCGCCGCCCGGGCGATCGCCGAAGCCGCCGGCGCGGGGCTCGCGGGGGGCGCGTTCGGTGACGGGGAGCGGTTCGCCCTCGATCTTGAGATCGGTGGCCGACACCTTGCCGCCGCGATCCACCAGGGTGAAGCCGAGCGGCTGGCCTTCGGCGAGGCCCGTCAGGCCCGCCTGCTCGACGGCGCTGATGTGGACGAACACGTCTTCGCCGCCATCGTCGCGGACGATGAAGCCGAAGCCCTTCTGCCCGTTGAAGAATTTGACCACGCCGGTGCCTTCACCGACGACCTGCGCGGGCATGCCGCGGCCACCGCCAAAGCCGCCGCCACCGCCGCCGCCGCCGAAACCGCCACGGTCGCCGCCGAAGCCACCACCGCCGCCGCCACCGAAGCGGTCGCCGCCGCCGAAGCCACCACGATCACCACCGAAACCGCCGCGGTCGAACCCACCGCCGAAGCCGCCACGGCCGCCTTCATAGAAACTGTCGTCGCCGAAACTGTCGCGCTTGTCCTTGCCGCGCCCGCCGCGGCGACCTCTATCAAAACTCATGCCCTGTTGGTCACTTTCGCTTCGCCCCAGACTAAACCAGACAAGCATGTCGGGCGAATGACATGCAGAATCCACCGCTCACGCGCGGTTTGGGAATCACTATATCAACTTTTCCGGGACAGGCGAATGATTTTTGAGGCGGGTAAAAGGCCTGAAAATGGCGGCTTTGCGACCGCCCCGGTCGCCTTTCGTTCCCGGTCGCCAAGGGGCGATTGCGAACCGGCGGCTTTGGCCATAGAGGGGAATCATGACCGTCCATTTCCATGAAGAGGATTTGCCCGAGGGCGTCCTTGCCCCCGGCCCGATCGCCGTCGACACCGAAACCATGGGGCTGATCACGCCCCGCGACCGCCTGTGCGTCGTGCAGATCAGCGACGGCGGGGGGGACGAGCATCTGGTCCGCTTCAACCCCGGCAGCGATTATGCCGCGCCGAACCTGCGCGCGGTGCTGGCCGATCCGGAGCGGCTGAAGCTCTATCATTTCGGGCGTTTCGACATTGCGGCGATCCGCCATTATCTGGGCGTGGTGGCGGCGCCCGTCTATTGCACCAAGATCGCGTCGCGGCTGGTGCGGACCTATACCGACCGGCATGGCCTTAAAGAACTGGTGCGGGAGCTGCTGGGGCAGGAGATCAGCAAGCAGCAGCAGTCGAGCGACTGGGGCGCGCCCGTGCTGTCCGACGCGCAGAAGGATTATGCGGCGTCGGACGTCCGGTACCTGCATGCGTTGAAGGCGGAGCTGGACAAGCGGCTGGTGCGCGAGGGGCGGATGGAACTGGCGCAGGCCTGTTTCGATTTCCTGCCGCATCGGGCGGAGCTGGACCTGGCGGGTTGGCCGGAGATCGACATCTTCGCGCATATGTGAGGGCTGAACCCATGTCGATACAGGCCGATCAGCAACGCAATGTGCGCCGTCACTGGGCGCGGCCGGGGGGGAGCCACGACCGGCTGGTCGGGCTGCTCAAGAACTGGTTGCCGGTGTCGGTGGGCGTGCTGGCGGCGTTGCTGGCGACGGCGCCCTTCACCGGGGGGGACAAGGTGAGCTTCGTGCTCGACAAGAACAAGGTCGAGGTGGCGAAGGAGCGGATGCGCGTGACCGAGGCGCTCTATCGCGGGGAGGACAGCAAGGGGCAGCCCTTTTCCCTGCGGGCGGGTTCTGCCGTGCAGAAGAGTTCGCGCGAGCCGATCGTCGACCTTAACGACATGTCGGCGCGGATCCTGCTGTCCGACGGGCAGGCGCTGCTGCGGGCGCAGAAGGGGCGGTACGACATGGATACGGAACGGGTCGCGATCGACGGGCCGGTGCAGTTCCAGTCGGAGGGCGGATACCGGATGACCACGCGGGACGTGGGCGTGGACCTCAAGACGCGGCGGATGCAGAGCGCGGGGCGGGTCGACGGGCGGATACCCATCGGGACGTTCAGCGGCGACCATCTGGAGGCCGACCTGAGCGCGCGGACGGTGACGCTGAACGGGCGGGCGAGCTTGCGTATCGAACAAAATGGTCTCAAAGGGCAAAGGTGATGAGAAAGCCCCTTCTTTTGCTGTCGCTGGGCGCGTTGGGCGCGGCGGGCCTCCTTTATGCGGGGGCGGACGCGCAGGTGCTGAAGAATCATGACAGCAATGCGCCGGTCAACTTCACCGCCGACCGGATCGAGGTGCAGGACCGCGCCGACCGCGTCGTGGTGTCGGGCAATGTCGAGGTGACGCAGGCGGGCATGACGCTGAATGCGGCGCGGATGACGGTGGCTTACCGGAACCAGCCGGGGGGCGGGACCGGGCCGGGCGGCGTGGAGATCGACCGGATCGATGCGTCCGGCAATGTCGTGGTGCGCAAGGCGGACCAGACGGCGAAGGGCAATGTCGCGATCTACGACCTCAACAGCAGGCTGATCACCATGCTGGGCAATGTGTCGCTGACGCAGGGGGCGAACCGGCTGACCGGGGGGCGGCTGGTGATCGACCTGACCAGCGGGCGCTCGACCGTGGACGGGCGGGCTGCCGGGGGCGGCGGTCCGGGGG
>NZ_JAINEZ010000046.1:0-39720 GCF_019873065.1 Sphingobium sp. PNB | reverse complement strand
ATCCGCCCCCGCCGCCCGCCGTGCCGTCGCCGTCTACCTCGGACGACAAGATCTCGTTTGCACCAAGGGGACCGCACTATGCGAGTTGCTGATGACCGTTCGGAGGCGGTGCCGGCGTCGGGGCTGCAGCGCTATTTCCGGGACGCACGAAGCTGGGATCAGGACAGGATCCGGAACGCGCTGCGCTCGACCCGCATCGCTTGGAGCATCGCGGCCATCGCCTCACTCCTGGCCGCAGCATCGATCTTCGCAGTTGCGGCTCTGACGCCTCTCAAGACTGTCGTGCCCTATGTTATTCGCGTCAACCAGACCACCGGCGCGGTAGATGTCCAGACCGCGCTCACCCAGCGGCCGATGCGCTACGATGAGGCGGTCACCAAATACTTCCTCGCCCAGTATGTGAGAACCCGCGAAAGCTGGATCCCGGCAGCGGCCGAAGAAAATTTTCGGTTCGTGACGATCCTTTCGCAACCGACCGAACAGCAGCGCTGGGCACGCTTCTACAGCAGCAATAATGGTGCGAGTCCCCAGAATGTCTGGGGCAAGAATGCGGTCGTGCAGGCGCGTGTGCGCAACATCGCCTTCATCAACGATCGCGTCGCCAATGTGCGGTTCACGCGGACAGTCCAGACCGAGACCGACACTCAGAACAGCGATTGGATCGCCACGATCACGTTCGCCTACGCCAACGCGCCCATGGCGGAAGGCGATCGCTACCGGAACCCGCTGGGATTCCAGGTCGAAAACTATCGTGCCGATCCGGAGGTGATCCGATGAGGGCGCTCTCCGCCGCCATCATTTGCGCGCTGGTGCCTGTGTCGGCGGCGCACGCTGTCGAAGTTCCGCGAGGTGGTCCGTCCGACCCGCGCGTCAAGTTCGTCGAATATGAAGAGGCCGAGGTCTATCGGATCGTCGGCACGTTCCGGACCGCAACACAGATTGTCCTGAGCGACGATGAGACGATCCAGCACGTCGCGCTGGGCGACACCATATCTTGGGAGGTCGCCGTCGCCGGGCACATCCTGTTCCTCAAGCCGCGGGAGCGTGCCGGACCGACCAATCTCATCGTCACCACGTCGCGCGGAGGCGAATTGCGCAGCTATGCGTTCGAGTTGACCGCTCGCAGCGGTCCGATCACGGGCCGCAACGGCCAAGCCTATTTTCAGGTGCGGTTCCGATATCCCAGGGACGACGCCGACCGCGCCGAGCGTCTCAGGGCTGCACAGATTGCCATGCAGGCAGCGGCCTTGGAGGGCCGGGCCGTTCGCGGCGCCCTCGATCATGCGGTCGTCGAGGGGCCTCGCAACATGAACTACAAGGTGCAGGGCTCCGGCGACCTTCAGCCGTCGGAGGTCTCCGACAACGGTCAGTTCACGGTGCTGCGGTTCCCGGCAAACCGCGAGGTCCCGGCCATTTATCTCGTGCGACCGGACGGGTCTGAGACGCTGGTCCCCTTCGACGTCCGCGACGAATTCGTCGTCGTCCATCTCGTGGCGCGTCAGCTCCGCCTTCGGCGAGGCGGCGAGGTGCTGTGCATCTATAATCAGGCGCCAGAACCCTATGGGGTCGATCATTGGACGAACACCGGGTCGCCCCATGTCGAGCGCACCATCACACATCCGCAGGAATGAGCCATGGTCGAAGATCCATCCTCCGTTTCGCGCCCTCTGCCGAGCGCCGATCTCACGCCGGAAAAAGACGAAATCCTTCACGAGCGGGGAATCGAGCCGATCGGGGGGATGACGCCTTCCAAGCGCAATACCGCCCTCATCTTTGCCGGCACGGCGATGGTACTCGGCATCCTGTGGGTTAATTCCGGAACGAGCCAACAGGCCTCCAATCGTGACCTCACTGCACCGGGCGGGGCGGCCCAAGAGCGGCGCGATATCGTGGCGCGGGAAACCGTCGATTACGCGGCGGTCGCGCCGCAGCCGAGACCGCTGGGCGCTGCGGGGAACGACCCCAACGCACCGGTGCTCAATCCTGCAGCAGGGGTTCCTGGCCCCGACGGTCAGATCGTCCCTGCCATGCAGCCCGGTGCGGCGCCAGGACCGACAGGAGGGACGGGCGCCCGGCCGAACCTGGCCGACCAGGCGCGACGATCGACACTCATCGCCTATGGCGGGCGCGATCTCGGTGGGGAGACCTCGCAAGGTCCGGCGGCGGCGGCCTCGGGCGCGCAACCGACCGAAAATTCAGGAACGCTAGGGAGCGCTGAGGGCGGTGCGCCCAATGCGCTGGATTTGCTGCGACAAAGCTCAGCCGTAGGCGAAGCGCGAGCCTCGATGCTCCCCAATCGCAATTTTCTGATCACCGCAGGGACATTGATCCCCTGTACCCTTCAGACGGCCATCAATTCCGCGCAGCCTGGATACACGTCCTGCCTGATTCCACGGGACGTGTACTCCGAGAATGGCCGGGTCGTGCTCATGGAAAAGGGCACGCGCGTGCTCGGCGAGTATCGCGGGGGCATCCAACAGGGGCAGAACCGCCTCTTTGTGCTTTGGACCCGGGCGGTGACGCCACAAGGCGTCCGCATCGACCTTGCCTCGCCTGGGTCAGACGCGCTCGGCCGCGCCGGGCTCGCCGGAGCGGTCGACAGCTTCTTCTGGGCACGGTTCGGCGGCGCGCTCCTGCTCTCGCTCGTCGATGACGCCGCCTATATTGCCGGGCAGGCCGCATCGAGCGGCAACGGCAATTTCAACAATGTCACGCGCGCGCCGAGCGAAGGGGCCGCGATCGCGCTCCAGAACAACATCAACATCCGGCCGGTGCTGAAAAAGAACCAGGGCGAGGAGGTCGGTATCTTCGTCGCAAAGGACTTCAACTTCGCCGATGTCTACAATCTGGAGCTGCGGCGGTAAGCCATGCGCGATACCGCCGTCCTTCGCCATTATCTTGAACCGCTTCTTCCGTTGCTGGAGCCGGATGATGTGACCGAGCTCGTCATCAACCGCCCGGGCGAGGCGGGGGTCGAGGACCGGCAGGGGTGGCGATGGCATGAGCTGTCCGAACTCGACAGCGAGTGGCTTGGAACGCTCGCCGTGGCCGCGGCAAGCTTCACGCACCAGGACATCGATGGGCAGACGCCGATCTGTTCGACCGTCCTTCCAGGCGGCGAGCGCTGCCAGATCGTGATCCCGTCGGTGACGCCGAGCGGCTGCCCGTCCTTTACGATACGCAAGCCCTCGACCGTAACCCTGCCGATCGACCAGCTCGCGCGCGCTGGCCTCTTTGACACGACGCGCGCGAGCGCCCGGGGCCTTACCGAAACCGACACTGAGTTGGTGGCACTTCGCGACGCGGGCGACTGGCCGGCCTTCTTCAAGGTCGCGGTCGCCGCGCGCAAGAATATCCTGGTCAGCGGCGCAACCGGGTCCGGCAAGACGACCTTGGCGAAAGCACTCATCCAGCTCATCCCGCCCGACGAGCGGCTGCTTACGATCGAGGACACGCGCGAACTCATCGTGCCCCATCGCAATGTCGTTCACATGGTCTATTCGAGCGAAGGGCAGGGCCTTGCAAAGGTCGGTCCCAAGCAGCTGCTCGAGAGCGCGCTGCGCATGCGCCCCGACCGCATCCTGTTACAGGAGCTGCGCGACGGCACCGCCTTCTTCTACCTGCGCAACGTCAACTCGGGGCACCCTGGTTCGATCACCACGGTGCACGCCGGTTCGGCCGCGGGCGCCTTCGAGCAGCTGACATTGCTCGTCAAGGAATCCGAGGGCGGCCGCGATCTCGCGCGCGATGATATCCGCGGACTTTTGCGCATGCTCATCGATGTGGTCGTCCAGACCCGGCGCCATGGCGGCCGCTTCGAGGTCGAAGAGGTCTACTTCCACCCGAAGGTGGGCGATGCCGGTGCAGCGTAACTTCTGGATCATCGGCCTGTCCGTTGCCGGCGGCATCTTATTGTGCTGCGCCATCGCCGTGCTGGTTGCCCTCTTTGGGATGGGCCAGCTCGGCCCCAACACCGACATCACGGCCTTGCCCGCGTGGTTGTGGTACTATCGGGCGGACCCGCTGCTTATTCTTTGGTTAAAGCGCGGGGCGCTGGCGGGCGCTGTTGTGGTCGGGCTCCTCGCAATCGGGATTCTGCGCCGCGGGCCGGCATTGCACGGCACCGCGCGGTTTGCGCGCGAAGGCGAGATCCGGCGGGAGGGCCTTCGCGCCGCTGCCGGCATCGTTGTCGGCCGCAAGGCTGGACGTTTCCTGATATTCGGCGGGAGCGAACATGTTCTGCTCGAGGCGCCCACACGCGCGGGCAAGGGCGTGGGCGTCGTCATTCCCAATCTGCTGACCTGGCCAGATTCGGTGGTCGTGCTCGACGTGAAACGGGAGAACTGGGGCGCAAGCGCGGGGTATCGTGCGCGTGCCGGCCAGGCCGTGCATCTGTTCGATCCGCTCGACGCGGAGGGCCGGACGGCGCGGTACAACCCCTTGGCGCACATCAGGCGGACTGATGACATCGAGGTCGTCAACGAGCTGCAGAAGATCGCGGGCATGCTTTTCCCCGCGCCGGAGCGATCCGATCCCTTCTGGGCGGAAGCTGCGCGAGCGGCCTTTGTCGGCGTCGGCGCCCTGGTCGCATCCAACCCGGGCCTGCCCTTCACCATCGGCGAGATATACCGCCGCCTCACGACTGGCGATCCCAAGAGCGATCTTCCCGCAGCGCTTCAGGAAGCCCGCAGGGTGGGCCAGCGCCTCAGCCAAGCTTGCGTGTCCGCGATCCAGGATTTCACCTCGGCCTCGGACAACACCTTTTCCGGGATCAAGCAGACCATCACCGCACGGCTCAATCTCTGGCTCAACCCCATGGTCGATACCGCCACCTCGGAGAGCGACTTCGACCTGCGCGAGGTGCGGCGTCGGCGCATGTCGATTTACCTTGGCGTGTCGCCTGACAATATCGACCGCATCGCGCCGATCTACAGTCTGTTCCTGCAGCAACTCGTGGATCTCAACACCCGCGACCTTCCTGAGGACGCGAGCAATGTCCCGGTCCTGGTCCTGCTCGACGAGTTCGCCAGGCTCGGAAAAGCCTCGGTGATTGCGAGCGGCTTCTCCTACGTCGCCGGCTATGGCCTGCGCCTGGTTCCGGTCATTCAGAGCCGATCCCAGCTTCGCGCAATCTACGGTCCCGATGTCACCGACGAGATTATCGCCAATTGCGGCCTTGAGGTTGTCTTCACGCCCAAGGAGCTAAAGGTCGCGAACGAACTTTCCGAACGGCTCGGCTTTTTCACGATGAACGTGAAATCCCGCAGCCGTACCATCCACGGGCTACTGGCGAACCGGAGCATCTCGGAATCTGATCAGCGCCGCGCGCTCCTACTGCCGCAAGAGCTCATGCAGCTGCCGAAGAACGAGCTCCTGCTCCTTCGCGCCGGCATCCCCCCAATTCGAGGGCGCAAGATCGCCTATTACCGGATGCCGCGCTTCACGCGGCGGGTGGTTGCTCCGCCTGTGCCGTCCGCCCGTCCAATCGCGGCAATGCTTTCCCCACCTGCGCGGCAGGGCGCTGGCACACCCGGTCTGAGCGGGGTCTCACAGCAGCCGGCGACAAGCTCGGGCGGGACCATACAGGAGGAAATTGTGATGCGGGAAATGACCGACGCCGAGCTGGCAGGTGCGGCCGAAATCACGGATGACATGCTGGTTCTGGGCGACCTGGCCGAACTGCCGCCCCCGGGCGACGAGGCCGCCGCGATCGCCTTCGTGTCGGCGATGGTCGAGCGGGCACTTTTGCCACCGGTCGGGCAGCCATCCACATCCATTATCCAGGAAAGGACAGCTCATGTCCGCTGAGAAGCCCGAGAATTCGCGGGGCGCCAGGAAGCGCGCCAATGCCATTTCGATTGGTGAAGGTCAGTCCGTACCGCGTTCTGGGAAAGACACGCGTGACGACATTCCCAAGGATCCCGGCACCTCTGACAAAGGCAAGGAGCGGGCGGGGGTTCAGCCCCGATCAATTTCTGCCGGCGACATACCGGAGCCCCTGCAAAAGCGCTACTTTTCGTCGACCGGCAAATGGTCGGGCGAACCGGCCTACTTCACGACGGCCCAGGCGAAGGAGCCTGCATTTCGGGACCAAGGACGGCGTCTTGTCACCTCGAGCGAGAGTGAGGAGGTCGTGCGTGATCTCGTCGCCATCGCCCGGCATCGCGGGTGGTCAAATGTTCATGTCACTGGCAGCGAAGCCTTTCGCCGGGCAGCGTGGCTCGAGGCCAGTCGCCAAGGCTTGGAAGTACGAGGATATCGGCCGAACGAACGCGATCTACAAGAATTGGATCGACTTCGGCGAGACAAGAGCCGCAACAGTATCGCGCCGGCTGCTGTTCCATCAATCAGCCTGGAGTCCGGCCGAGATCAGTCACAGGCTCGCGAGCGACCGGCGCGATCCCGACCTGCGGCGTCCGGAGACAGAAACGAGCGAGCCGCGCAAAGTCAGCTGCGGATCATCGAGGCGGTCGTGCGAACCGCATTGTTCGACAATCCCGAAGCGATCTCGCGTGTTATGAAGGTCGCGACCACGAAACTGCAAAACCACGTCGACCGAGGTGATCAAATTCGCCCTGCCATGGTCAGGGAAATGCGTGACCGAAAGCCCATTGACATCGTGTCCACCCGACAGGAATCGTCGAAGGTTCACCCACCTATCCAGCGGTCTCGCACCCGATAGGCGCCTTCGCCTCGTTCCAAGCCATATTCAGTAGCTGACAAACGCTCCGTCAAGCATTTCGGCGTTTGCCGCGTTCGTCGGTCTTGTTGGACCTTTGGGACCTTTGGGAATTAGGAGGTTGGTTTCGGTAAGGTGCTGTAGAGCCCGTAGCAGGCCCTGCAGCAGCTTCGCGCTCACGTACGAGCAGCACGTCTTCAGCAATTGCGAACAAACGGTGATACTCGTCTTCTAGGCGTGTGGCTCGACGATACGGCTGTCCGTGAGCTGGCTCAACTTTTCGGTAAGGCGGGTTTTCGCGTTCGTATGTCATCCATGATGCTTGCGCCCTCAATGCTTCGCGGCGCAACTCCCATGATTGGCAAGGGCTGCATGAGCAGCCCGGCCTGCGAGGTCAGGGTCGCGACAAGCGTCCGGAAATAGGGATAGGTGGCGATCTTCCCGACACGCTCGAGAAAGAGCTCGCACGTCTTATCGTCGCAATCTCCTTCTACTCGGTAGTTGGTCAGATAGGTCGCATTAATGCCGAGCACGCGCTTTCGCCCCTGACGGCAGACTACGTCGAACACAAATATGCCGTAAAGTGATCCCGACTCCGCTTCGAGGAAGCTTTGCGCCAAGGCAGCGCTGATTCCGTTGCGCCAGCCATCAGGATCGAGCCCGAGGGCCTCGGGCTTAAGTTCGAACTTGCTGGTGGTCAGTCGGATCGTCCGGAGATGCGCGCGCGAAACCAGATTATTGTAGACGGTGGCATCGGCTGCGTGAGGATCTTGAGCCAAGTCGCGCTCCTCAAGCGGCCGCGGCGGCGGTGCGCCGGGGTAGCGCTGCTTCCGCGCGCAGCCAGCGCTCGAAAGAACGGTTCGATGCTGATACGTCGGCGGCCGTTGGCGCATCGGCGAGCGCGACGTCGCCCGCCATCTGGAATTTATCCGACTCGAGCCCGACAACCGTCCACCGGTGCGCATTGTCGTCGGTGTGCGCGCCCCGCGCTTCTGCGAGCTGCCGTTCAAACTCCTCGAGTGTCGTCAAATAGGCTGTCTCGCCCAGGTGATGGAACACGCGGGCGACTGTCTTGATCGTCAGGTTGGTGGCCGTGTCTCCGAACATCTGGCTGATGCGGGCTTCGGTGACCCCCATCCGCCGCGACAGGTCGCGATAGCGCAGGCCCTTGCGGTTCATGATCTTTTGCATCTCGGTCTGCGCAAGTAGGATGAACGCGGCCTCCGCCGCTTTCGCGGCATAAGCATCGGCATCGCATTGGCTAATGCTGTTTGCCTTGTCTGATTTCATCGTTCTGCTCCTCTCGAATGGGTGTGATGGAACGGCAGGTCGCCCTGAACCGCCTGCGGCGTTGCCGCCGGCGCGGGTTCGCTGGCCGACGAGCGCACTTCCGTTACAAAGAATGTTCGGATTGGATCTTCGGTGGCGCGTCGACCGATCACATGGACGCCGAACGCGACAAACTCCTCCAGCCTCGCGGATTGCGCGCCGGGGACGGGGTGAAAAAGCTGCTCGGGCAGATTGTCGCCGCCATGTGCGCAAAAATGGTCGAGAGCGCTGCGCAAGCGAAAATGGGCATCGGCCGGAATGGCGGTGTTGAGATGGTCCCAGTCGGATTTCCGCATGGCGATACGCCAGCGGCGGCCAGACAACCGGACCTCATATAGTTCACCAGCAATGCGCTCTTCCGCATCCAATCGTCACCTCGGAGCACTTAATGTATAACTTAAGGCCATCAGGGTCCAGCGCAATCCATCATGCTAGATTTTCTGGTTAACATTAGGTATATATAATGTTGAGACGACGCTCCCGCGGCAGGGAGACGGGGCGCCGCCGAAGCGCAAGCGATTGAAAGGGAATATAGAAATGGCGGCAACCACCACCCACTTCCGAGCCGGCAACGGCGACATGACCCTCGTCGAACTGGAAAGCGGACGCACGATCCTGATCGACATACGCATCCGCGCCGATGCGGATGATCCCGATGGCGAGGCGGCCGATGTCGCGGCGCAGCTGCGCAGCAGGCTCAAGACAGATGCGGCCGGTCGCCTCTATGTCGACGCCTTCCTGCTGACACATCCCGATGCCGACCACGTCACCGGTCTGCGCAACCATTTCCACCTCGGGACGCCAGAAAGCTGGTCGAAATCCAACGACAAGATACTCATCCGCGAAATGTGGTCCTCGCCGATCATCTTTCGCCGCGCGAACCGCAAGTCGCATGTGCTGTGCGATGACGCCGCCGCGTGGGCGACGGAAGCACGGCGCCGGGTCGCCTATTTCAAGCACTGGGGGTTCGCGAATGCTGGCGACCGGATAAAGATCCTGGGCGAGGATATCGACGGCAAGACGGATGCTCTTGGTGCGATCCTGATCAACGTCGACGAGACCTTCTCGACGATCGACGGCGTCTATGACAGCAGCTTTTCGGCGCGGCTTTTGGGGCCGCTCCCGCCGGCGGACGATGCCGAGGAAGAGGTGCTATCGAAGAATGATTCGAGCGTCATCGTACAGCTGACGCTCGCGTCCGGCACCCAGCCGCAGGCCGCGCGCTATCTCGTCGGCGGCGACGCCGAGGTAGCGATCTGGGAGAGGTTGTGGGCGAAGCATAAGTGGACTCCCGACGTGCTGGCCTACGACATCCTTATCGCGCCGCACCATTGCTCGTGGCATAGCCTGTCGTGGGACAGCTGGTCCAAGAAAAGAGAGGAGGCGAAGGTGTCGCCCGACGCACGGTCCGCGTTGGGACAGGCCCGTCCGGGCGCGATCGTGATCGCCAGCTCCTGCCCCATCAAGGATGACGACAATGATCCGCCGTGCATCCGCGCGAAGCGCGAATATGTCGCGATGGTGAAACCGGTAGGGGGCGAGTTTCGTTGTGTTTCGGATGGCAGCGGCGATGAGCCGTTGGTGATCGAGACCAATTGGGCCGGCCCCAAGCTCAAGCGCGCCAGCCTGATCGCCGCCGGGCTGTATGCGACCGGGGTTGGCTCCGAGGCGCTGGCGCACGGGTGACCGCTTCGAGCGCAGCGCCCACGGCGCCGATCCCCATCCCGGTCGCCCGCGCGCTGCGCCAGGCCAGCGTGCATCCATCGGTCGTTCGCATAAATATCGACGCCTGTGCAGGCG
The DNA here is from genome assembly GCF_019873065.1 of Sphingobium sp. PNB. Taxonomy (NCBI): domain Bacteria; kingdom Pseudomonadati; phylum Pseudomonadota; class Alphaproteobacteria; order Sphingomonadales; family Sphingobiaceae; genus Sphingobium; species Sphingobium sp. PNB. The sequence continues at coordinate 29,912 of NZ_JAINEZ010000046.1, read as the reverse complement.
GCGAGATCGCCTGCGCGATCGACATTCGCACCGAGATGCCGGCAACGTGGCGCGCGGTCGGCCAGAGCCCTGCCGGGGTCAGGGTGGTCGAAACGGTGATACTGAAGTTCCCATCGCTCTATCCCTTGTCGGCGCCGGCCGTCGAACTGCGGGCCGATTTCGATCGGTCACATCCGCACCTCAACCCAGCGCGCGCCGGTGCGGCGCCGGTCCCCTGCCTCGTCGCAGGAAGTCCGCGCGAACTGATCCAGACGCGCGGGTTCATCGGGTTGATCGATCAGCTGGTCGAGTGGCTGGAAAAGGCTTCCGCGCTTGAGCTCAACAACCCCGCGGCGGGCTGGGAGGCGGTCCGGCGCGACCATATCCACGACGTCGCGGTCGTCGATTCAGCAGCCTTGCATGCTTTGGTCGAGCGCAAGGGCGGCGCCGCCTATATGATGAGCGCGTACATCTACACCCGCGGAGAGATCGGCCATTATCGGCTGCATATTCCGGTCGAACCGCGCCCGTTCGGCCCGAACGACACCCGGTTATTTGCGCGGCGAGGCTTCAGGCCCAACGAGGACAGCGGCATGGGCCTTGCGATTGCGGCCTGGGCTGGCAGGGCACCTGACGGTCAGCTGCAGGTGGCCGATCGCTATCGGCCCGAGGACGTCGCAACGCTGGCCGATCTGCGGGCGCGTGCCGCAGATTATGGGTGCCTGGAGTTTCTCGATGCGAAGCTCAACCATGTCGCATCGCGCCTCACCGCGCAGCCGATCGACATCATTGTCCCGGTCGTGATGTTGCTGTTGCCGCGTCGGCCCTATCCCGTGGTCGGGACGGGAAGCATCATCGAGACCTGCGGCTATCTGGTTGAAGTCGGCAAGGGCGGCGACCTCCTCAATCCGCAAACCGCGGTTCGCCTATTGGGCCATCGTGATACCCCATCGGCTGCGGTGCTGCGGCGTACCTCGGGGGACGATCCTGCGGCACCCATTCTGCCATGGACGTTGATCGGTTGCGGCAGCGTGGGGTCGAAGCTCGCGCTCCACCTGACGCGAACCGGCCGCCCGCCGGGCGTCCTGGTTGATCGTGATCTCCTCGAGCCGCACAATTTCGCGCGGCATGCCGCGCTGCCCTTCGATGGCGAGCGGCATTCGCTATATATGATTTCGAAGACTTACAGCGTCGCAGAGATGGTGGCCAGTCTCGGCCCCGAACCAACGCGGCTCGACGTGGACGCGCTTGCACTGCCGCTCCACGCGGACGGCCGCACCGCGCTTTCGCCCACGGGGACGACCATGATCGTCAACACCACGGGTTCGGCGGTGGTCCGGGAAGCCTATGCGCATACGGATTGGGTTGACCGGCCGCGCCTCGTCGAGGCCTGCCTGCTGGGCGCGGGCAGAGCCGCGTTCCTGGGGATCGAAGGGCCGGGCGCAAATCCCAACGCCAGCGACCTGATGGCCGAGGCGTACAACGTCATCCGGGAGGACAACGAGCTTGCAGAGGTCATCTTCAGTGCCGAGGCGGAAGCGATCCAGATCGGTCAGGGTTGTTCGACGCTGTCCTTTAAGCTGTCAGACGCACAACTTTCGGCATGTACCGCATCCATGGCGATGGCGATCGCCGAGATCCAGCGTAACGCCTTACCGTTGTGCGGCGAGGTCCGCCTGGGGCGGCTGGGCGATGACGGAATGAGTCAGCACTGGTCACGGATTGCGATAGCGCCGTGGATCGTGGTGGAGCGAGCAACCCCTGATCAGCCAGCGATCCGGATTCATCCCCGGGTCGACGCCGCGATCGAGGCGGACATCAAGCGCTGGCAGAGCGTAGAGACCGGCGGTGTCTTGATCGGGCGCTATTCGCAGATCGGCAATTGCTTTCAGATTGTCGACGTCCTGCCGGCGCCGGAGGACAGCACACGGTCTCCGGCCGAATTTGTGCTCGGAACGCGCGGGCTCAAGGCGTTGATCGATGCAGTGGTTCAATCGAGCCGCGGAACGCTGCAGGTTGTCGGGACCTGGCACAGTCATCTGCAACCGGGTGGTCCATCCGGAACCGATGTCGCGACGGGCGCCATACTGGCAATGGCCCAGTTGGGTCCGCTGCTGATGTTGATTCATACACCCACCGGTTACACAGCATTGACGGCCGAAGCCGTGGGGGGGGCCGAAATACTGTCAATTGCGGCGGCGAATGGGAGGGATGGCGATGGCGATTGAAGCAATTATGAAGGAGCTTAATTTCGATCGCTATGATCGCAATGCGCGGTTGAGGCCGGCGCTGTTCACGATCCTCCCGATGTTGGTTTTGGTCGCGATCTGGTATCCGAAGATCTGGAGCCTGTTCGGCGCCTTGGCATCGCTGCTTGTTACCTGTGGCGTGACCTTTCTGTTGGCGCAGCTTGCGCGTCAACGTGGTCGCCGGCTTGAAGATCGCTGGAAGTCGGCGATTGGTCGATCGCATAGCGCTAAGCTCCTCAGCTACGACGATCCAACCCTGCCGGCGGCGACGAAGGCCCGTTACCATGCCTATCTCTCCAGCCACGGCGTTGTTCTGCCGACAGTGCAGCAGGAACGACGCGACGCCGCAAAAGCGCATGATCAATATTTGTCGGCGGTTATCTGGCTGCTCGAACATACGCGGCAGAATGCGAGCAAGTCGCTGCTGCTCGACGAGAACATAGCTTATGGTTTCCGGCGAAATCTGAGGGGTCTCAAGCCGTTCGCGCTCATCATCTTGGCCGTCGCGCTCGCTGCCGATGTTGCACTCGTCTGGTGGGGTGGATGGACATCGCCAAAGCTCGAGACGGGGGTCGTGCTCGGCGGAGGGCTGGCATTGGTGGCGCTGATCTGGATATTCTATATCACCAAGCCATTCGTCGAGGATGCCTCACTCGCTTACGGTCAGCGGCTGCTGGCACAATGCGAGCTTACCGGTGCCACTGCTTACGCGCAGGTGCTGTCGGGCAGCTAGTGCAGATCAGCGGCAAATCACGCGAACGGAAGACTCAATGGACAATACAGGAACAGAACTTGTGAGACGGCTTGAATGCCGAGAGAGTCAACCAAGTTGAACGGAACATGCTGAAGGGCGATCGGGGGCCATAATGCGTATCGATATTCATGACGTGGGCCACGGCGGCTGCACGGTGATTTCCGGGCCTCAAGGTCATCGTCTGATGCTTGATTGCGGCCTCAGCGTCGAACGGGCCTGGTTTCCATCAGTAGCCTATCATGGCAAGCGCATCGACACGCTGGTGCTAATGAACCTCGACGAAGATCATTGCGAGGATCTGCCCTATGTATGGCGAAACTGTCCGCTCGGTGCAATTGTCAGCAATTCAACGGTCAGCGCCGGCGCGCTCCGATCAATGAAGGCCGAGTGCGGGATGCGCGATGGCGTTAACGCGGCGACCGCCATCCTCCAGCATTTCGGGGACGGTATGATCGGCGACTGGTCGCATAACCTCGGCGGCGTGCAGTGGCACGCCTTCTGGAACTGCTATGGCATCGACTTCGACGACACCAACAATCTCAGCCTCGCCGTATTCGTATGCTTCGGCGGTTTCACCATATTGTTCGGCGGGGATCTCGAACGTGCCGGCTGGCGTAAGCTGCTTGAACGCCCTGCCTTCCGCGCGATGCTACCGACCGTCAACGTCTATGTCGCTTCGCACCACGGCCGCGAGAATGGCTGCTGTGATGAACTCTTCCGGCTCTGCCGGCCGCAACTCGTCATCTTCTCCGATGGTCCCAAGCAATATGGCACCCAAGAAACCCTCGGCTGGTATGCGAACCGGGCGATCGGAATCCCCGACTGGTCGAAGCCCGCAGAATCGCTCCGGCAGCCGCTTCGCCGCGTTATGACCACGCGGCGCGACGGAACGCTCACCATCGATGTCACGGCCGAGGGCAACTATCTCGTCACGCCCTCGAAGCGCCTGCTCGCGCCCCAGCCGGCGGCGCTTGGCCAGGTCTTCGGACTGCCCGCGCCGAACACGCTCGCCGGTTTCGTCGGGCGCTAGCCGGGCGGATACGGTAAAGGGGTTCGATCCTTCCGAGATCATCGGCATCATCGCGCCGGGAACGTTGTTCCGCTGCTGCTCGCGCACCCGGCACGCCCATCTCCGTGCGAGCTCACGCAAATGGCGGCGTGTTCTCCCGACTGTCGGCTCCCCGTCACGCTGCCTCCTCGTGGACATCGGCGTCATCTGACGCTTCCCTTTCGGCCAATTGCGCTAGAAGGTTCTGGTCGGAATTGTGTGGAAGAAAAGCCGCACGAGTCGCGGCATTGAGGCAGTCGCCGACCGAGCCCTCCGATGAGGAGACCATGCGTCTGAGGCCTTCGAGCCTGTTGCAGGCATTCACAAAACGCTGCTGAATCGCAACGTCAGTGGGCACGGGGATCGATATCTGCGCGAGCTGCTCGTAATAGAGCCTGAAGCGGACAGAACCCTTCGTTTTGAGGTTGATCTCGTGCCTTCCAGCCTCGCTGCGTAGGTAATGATAGACGTACTCCGGCAGAAGATCGGGACTGCAGTAAAAAACAACATAATCGGGACTGGTGATGCCTTCCTGCGATGAATCCCGGACAACGCCGATCGAGCCGATGTTGATGCGCATGGGGTTGTAGGCAAGGTAACCGGTTCTCAAAACCTTGTAACGTCCGGGCGATTTGCCAATCGCCGTCTTAGGACTCGTCAGGCCCTCTTCGGCGGAAACGCCGACGAGGGTGAGTTCGTCGCTGTAATCACTGCCAATGCGTTCATCGGAATCAGCTGTATATTTGCCAATCAACTCAAGGGGAGCTTCGCTTAAGAGCTTGAGCGTCTCGTCAAGGTCTGCATGGATTGAGTCGGCTTCGTCCGCGAATGACCGCAGTTGCGCGGCGAGCACCGAAAGATCGCCGCGATCCTCCAGTGACACGAGCTGGCGCCGCGGATTCTTGATGTCGAGATTGAGGTTCGCGTCCAGCTCCGAGCGTTTGACCGACCACGAGCTTTCCGTTTCCTTGCGGGTTTCGATCAACTCCTTGAGCGGCTCCATCCACTCGTAGAGCAGCGGCTTTGTCTTGCTGAGTGTGTAGCCAAGGGGTAGCGAAGGCTCGCAATAGAAAATCTCGTCGGCGGGCTCGCCCCGCTCGAAGATGATGATGTTCGACTTGATGTCCGTGTAAGGCGCAAAGACGTTGTGCGGCAGCCGAACGATTACCTTGATCCTGAAATCCGCAAGCAGGTTTTCCCGGATGCGAGTGGCAACACCGGGAGCTGACAGGGTGCCATTGGGCACGACAACCGCCGCCCGCGCGGGCCGCCCCGCGATCGTAAGCTGGCGCCTCAGCTTGCGCATGATGAGCTGAAGAAAGAGCAGCGTCGTCTCCGCGGTCTTGCGATCGTCGGGGAAATTTCCCTGAATCCCTTTTTCCTCCTCGCCGCCGAAGGGCGGATTGGTGAGGATCACATCGACCCGATCCTTTTCGCCTATCTCGGAGAGCTTGAAGCGGAGCGCGTTACCGGGATCGATCTGCGGCGCGTCGAGGCCGTGCAGAAGCAAGTTCATCTGGCAAAGCAAGTAGGGCAGCGATTTTGGCTCGCAGCCCACGATGGTCTCAGATTGCAGGCGATTACGATCAGCGACGGTCTTCACCTGTTTTTCAAGGTGAGTGTAGGCCTCGACCAGGAAGCCGCCCGTGCCGCTCGCAGGATCGAGGACGATCTCGCCAAGACGCGGATCGATGACATCGATCATGAAGCGGACGACGGCGCGTGGTGTGTAGAACTCGCCCGAATCTCCCGCCGCATCGCGCATCTCGCGGAGCATCGACTCATAGAGCGCGCCCAGCGTGTGCAACTCCTCTGACGATGTAAAATGTATTGCGCCGATCTTGTTGATTACGTCACGGAGCAGGTAGCCGCTTCTCATGCGGTTATCGACGCCTCTAAAGACGGTCGCGATGACGTCACGGCGATTGTCGCCATTTGTACTGGAGAGCGAGCGCAGATAGGCGAATAGGCCCGGCCCCCGCGTTCCGTCGGGTCGGATAGCTTCATCGTTGTTGATGAAAGCGAGCAGCTCTTCACCGGTGATACCCTGGGGATGCGCAGCCCAGTCCCGCCATCGGTATGGCGGTTCGATCGCGGCTTTGAACTTCTTGTCTCCGAGGAGCGCCTCGTCCTCGCGCTGCTGCTCAAGATCATCGAGGAACTTGAGAAACATGATCCAGGTGAGCAGGGGCAACCGGTCAAGATCGCCGTTAAGCCCCTTGTCCTTGCGCATTATATCGCGCGCGGATTTGAGCAGACTTCCCAGCATCTGCGCCGTCGTCATCGGCGCGCCGTTCTTGCCGGCTTTCTTCTTACGCGTGGCCATAAAGCAATTCCTGAAGGTCATTCACGGCTGTGCGGAGCTGATCGGCACCGCCGAACAGCCTGATAATTTCCGCGGGTTGGCCGTGGGTGGAAATGGGAGGGACGCGCAGAACGTCCGGCAACACGAATTGCGCATCACCATGATCCGCGTATTTCTCGAGCAGCTCATCAAGAATTTCGCGGGCTTCTGGCGAAAACCGCTCAAAGAAATCCTTCCGCTCCATCTTCACGCGCTGCGCGCGCTCCCGTCGGGTTCGCAACGGCGCGTTAAAGGCAAGATGGCAAAGGAGGTCGAACGGGTCAGCGTCCGGCTGGCCTGATTGTTCGATCAGCTCGCCGAAGTCGATCCCGCGCTCGGCGAGCGCCTCAATGATGTCACGGCGCTTGTCCGCGTCGGCCCAGCGCGAGCGCAGCTCCGCCGTTGATGTTGCGATCGACCGGACGCTTTCGGCGGCATAGTCGGTGTACTTGACGACCCTGAGCTGCTTGCCGTTGGGATCAAGCTCATGGACAAGGTGTGCCACCACTTCAACATGTCCGCCGTCGAAGTAAAACTTGCGGGGTTCGGTTGTGGAAGGCTCAATGATGCCAGGTTCCCCGTCCACCGGCACGTCAGTATCGCCCCCGGGCGGGGATTCCGTCTCCGTAACCGAAGTCGTCTCACCATCTTCGGTGATCTCTTCCTCTGTGATGCGCGCCGGATCGCCGTCAAACACCGGATCAGCGAACATCCGGGTCGCCGTCCCGGTGTAATCGATAATGTTGAACCACAGCTTGCCGTAATCATCGCGCAGCCGGGTGCCGCGTCCGATGATCTGCTTGAACTCACTCATTGATCCGACGACGCGGGCCAGCACGACATTCTTGCACGTCGGCGCGTCAACTCCCGTCGTCAGCAACTGCGATGAGGTCAGGATGACCGGCGATTCCTTTTCAACGTCCTGAAAGCGCGAGAGGTGCCCTCGTCCGATGGCGCCTTCGTCGGCCGTCACACGGACCACGTAGTCGGGATATTGCGCGACCAGATCCGAGTTGAGGTTCACAAGGGCTTCGCGCATCTCGGCCGCGTGCTCCTGATCCACGCAGAAGACGATGGTTTTAGCGAAGCGATCCGTCTTTTTGAGGAAATCCGTGAGATGGCGCGCGATAGCCTCGGTGCGCGCGCGCAGTGCAACCACACGCTCAAAGTCCTTGGTCTGATACTCATCGTCAGGGATCGATCTGCCGTAGCGGTCAAGCTCCTCGTTGCTGGGGCGCCACCCGGCGGCATCCCACGCCGTCACAACCCGGTGCACACGATAGGGGGCGAGGAAGCCATCATCGATTCCCTGACGCAGACTGTACTCGTAAATGGGGTTTCCGAAGTAGAGATAGGTGTCGCGGTTATCATCGCGCAGCGGCGTCGCCGTCATGCCCAGCTGAAAGGCCGGCTTGAAATGCTCAAGGATCGCGCGCCAGGAACTGTCATTACGCGCGCTGCCACGATGGCATTCGTCCACGATGATAAGGTCAAAGAAGTCCGACGGGTAATCTCGGAACAGGCCTTCACGGCGCTCATCCTCGGCGAGCGCCTGATAGATGGCAAAATACATCTCGCGGCTGAAGACGATTTCGCCGGAGGCGATCTTGTGGCGCGCATCGCCGAACGGCGCGAACGTCTTGTCCTTGGGATCGTCGATCAGAATATTCCGGTCGGCAAGGAAGAGAATTCGCGGCTTACGGTGCTCGCCTGTCCGGTTCCAGCGGCTTGACCAGAGTTTCCAGCATAACTGGAACGCAACGACGGTTTTCCCGGTGCCTGTCGCCATGGTGAGGAGCACGCGTTTCTTGCCGCCTAGGATTGCCTCAATGGTACGGTTGATGGCGATCTGCTGATAGTAGCGCGGCGCCTTACCCCCGTCGTGATTGTAGGGCGCAAGAAGCTGGGAGACCTGCGATATGCCCGTGATGCCCGATCCGGTCTGATAGCGCTGCCACAACTCGTCCGGAGTAGGATAGGCCGAGATCCGGTTTTCACGCCCAGTAAAATAATCGATCTCGATGATGTCCGCGCCGTTGGTCGCATACGCGAACTTCAGACCGAGCATCTCAGCATATTCGCGCGCCTGCTGCACGGCGTCGAAGGCGGTTCTGTAACTCGCTTTCGCTTCGACAACGGCTATCGGAAAGTCGCGCGTGTGACGCAGAAGGTAGTCCACGCGCTTTGGAGGTTTTCGGATAAAGCCCTTGCCCATGGGAATGACGCGGCCATCCGTAATGCTGCGCTGTTCCGCAATTGAATGCGGGTCGTTATCCCACCCGGCCGCCTGGAGCTTGGGAACGACATGCTTGCGGCAGGTGTCAGCCTCATTGCCCATGTGCCGTCCCCTTGCCATGCGACGGCCTAGGCCCCTTATGTTTGCTCGAAAGCGGCTCGTGGGCGCTTACGTACTCTCTCATGAACTCCCGCAGAACTTGGGCTGCAGGCCTGTCTTGGCCGCGACACGCCTCCACAAACGCCTCGCGGAGTTCGCGGTCAATCCGGATTCTCAGCCCTGCATCCTTGGTCTTCATGGGATCCGGTGTAACCAAAGGATACACAAATGGGTAGCGAGAAATCTAATTAGTCGAAGCCTATGACGTTGCGATTGATCATAACGAAGGTCGGCCATCAGGCCTGAATTTCAGGCGCGAACGACTGAGATTTTGGCGGTTGTCGACATTTGTAAATGCAGAGGCAGAAGACGCCCACCGTCATATGGGAGCTAACCCAGTCCTTAGTATTGCCCCATATCACACGGGTGGGTTGATGTCGGCCCAATAGGTGACTTCTTCCAGGATATGCATGCTTTCGGGATCTTCCCAGCCTTCGCGGTCGCTATCCCATCGCCCGATCACAGGGAGGTCAACCTCCCAGAGCAGCAAGCGACGGCCGTCTTTCCGGTCTTCCGGCAAAGTGCCGATCGGCTCCCAAGGGATGTGCTTGGCGGTGATCATGCAAGTTCCCTCGCTCGATTCCATTGGTCCCGCATTTAGCCCATCTTTGTGCAGGCACGAAACCCAGCTGGTTGCCAACCTGTCGGGTTTCGGCAGCCCGCCTGAGAACAGCAGCTTTTCGGTGCGTTCGGCTTTTGACGCCAGACTTCTGTGCGTGAGCGGCCACTCGCTTGTGGATGCTGGCACTGATTTAACATAATACAAATTATCAGATTTTTATCGTTGTATAACAATCACTTATGGCCGCACCTCCACAAGCAGGCAGCCATCATCTGCCAAGACTAAGCTTCAGGCATCACTCTTTTCATATAGGTATCGAATAACGGCACTGTGAACGCCGTGTCCCCATGAGCAGGACTATAGAGCATACCCTTTGCAATCAGACTGTTGCGGGTCGGTGCGACGCTCGAGACTTTCACCCCCATAGCTTCAGCGACATCGCCTGATCGATGCGGACCAGGACCCAAGCTTGCCATTGCGCGGAGATATCGCTTTTCTGCCGGCGTCAGCCTGTCAAAACGCACACGGAAGAAGCTCGCATCCAGTTCGGCCAGTGCGCTTTTTGTAGCAACTGCGATATCGGCGGCGGTGATCGGTGAAGCATCAGCAACATCCCACCCATGCTTTCCCCACTCCTGAAGGAAATACGGATACCCCTGGGTTTGCGCCAAAATTGCATCCAAAGCCGCATTTTCGATGGACTCCTTTTCGCGCGCGATTGGCAGACGGATGGCGTCCCGCGCCGCCTCGTCATCCAGCGGACCTACGGCGATGAATTCAAACAGACGCTCTGCATAGGATTTTGCTCGCCCCATTTGCCCCAGAAGCTGAGGCAAACCAGCTGCCAGCATGGTTACCGGTAGCTGTCTCTGACTGGCTCGATGGAGCGCGCTAATCAATGCCGCGAGCTGTTCCTCTGGCACATATTGCAGTTCGTCGATCACCAGGACGACCGCAGTTTTTCGTTCCTGGGCGGCCTCTCCCACGGCGACAATCAGATCGGCCAGGTCGGTCTCGAGGTCGCCACTGTCCGCAAGGCCCGGCTCGGGTTCGAAATCCAGCGCGACCTCAAGATCATCATATTTGACCTTGAGCTTCGCGAATCCCGCCAGCGCTTGCAGAGCGCGCTTCACGCCGGCCGAAGCTTGTTTTAACCGATCGAGACGCAGCAGTGCCGCCCGTAACGCAGGAACCAATATCCCCGGCAACGATCGGTTTTCAGGAGCTTCTATCGCGACTACGGCCATCCCTTCGCGCTCCGCAGCATCCCGCATGGTGGCGAGAAGAACGGTTTTTCCTACCCCTCGCAAACCGTACAGGATGCTCGGTCGGGCTGCTCGCGCCATGCGGATCCGGTCAAGAGCTACGGCGTTGCGTTCCAGCAATGCACCGCGTCCCGCGAGTTCAGGCGGCGGTGTACCTGCGCCGGGCGCAAAGGGGTTTCTACGAGCATCCATAGCGAGGTTATGGCAGTTTATATTTTTTCTGTAAACTTACTAATCTCTCTTGATATCTGCCTCGGCCGGTCTGCGAGCGAACTCATCCATTACGGGCGGCGCCGATCTTTAAGACGAGGTCGCCCATCCATCCGGGCATCTCGGCCCTGGCCTGGGCAAGCATCCGCATGTCGCGATCATCGAGGCGGGCGGCGAAGTGCCGGATCTTGTCGCTGTCGATATTGTCCTTCCCCAGATGCGCGAGCGCCTGCACGACCGCGTTGACCGAGTCAGGCGCATTGTCGATCACCGGTGCGCGGCTGTGCTTGAGCGTCAGGCTGCGCCCGCCCGCTTGCCTGACCCGGGTCCGCCCGGTCGTGGCATAGCTGGCCCGGGCGGGAACCTGGGTCGATAGCCCGAGCCTGTTCGCCGCCGCCGCGCCCGACGGCGCGAGCTTGTCCCCGCTCTGCGTCGAGAGGGCCTTGGCGACATTGGCGGGATCGGGACTGAGCGCACCGAGCTTGTCATGCTTGCGCGGATAGTCATAAAGACCCCGGCCGATGCGCCGGATGTCGCCGGATGTCGCGAGGCGCGACAGCGCCATGTCGACCGACCCACGCGTCCCGAAGTCGACGAAGCTCTTGGGCGTGAACACCCAGCCACGGCCCTTGCCCCGCACGCGCTTCATGATCCGATCGGCTACCGCAGACATTGACTGTGCTCCTACCCGTTAGATAATAGCACGCTTTTTTCTAACAAGCCAGAAGCGCGTATCAGCGCCTAAATCAGCTATTTTCCGAGATATTTTGACATTGTATCCAAATAGGATGCCCAGGTCACACAGGCAAGGTCCGGCAGCGCCGGCCATCATCGTTCCCGATCCCGGTGAAGCGGTGGCCGCCCCTCGTCCGCACCTGTGGGCGGCGAAACGCCCTCCGGCTCGTTTCGGCGCTCCTGCGGCGGCCGCTCGGATTGCAGTATCTCCCGCGCGCGCGCGAGCCGCCGCGACACCGCCGGCGGCATCGCCGCCAGAAAGCCGGCGATTTCCTGCCCCAAGGCACGATCTTCCGGTTTCCCGGTGCCGGCGAGCGCGACCGCTGCCTCGGCATAGGCGCCGCGGATCTGCTTCTGGCGCGAAAGCGCCATGACATCTTCTGCCCGGCGCTCCTGGTCGACCGCACGCACGAAGCTTTGCGCCCGCAGTTCGTTGAGCTGCGCGAGATTGAGCCTGCGCCCCTCGCCCCCAAGCCGGGCATCGAGATGGAGCGCGGACGAACGGACCCGCTTCTGGACATGGCCGCGCGCGCGCCGGGGGGTGGCTTCGGCCGCGACACCGCGCGCGCGCAGCTCATGCGCGAAGGTCTCACGCATATGATGGAGATCCGCCTTGCGCGGATTGAAGCGGGTTCCGTCCGCCCCTTCGGTCGCCACCGTCAGATGGACGTGGGGATGATCGGTGTCGGTATGGAGCGCCAGCATATAGGCATGGTTCGCCTCGAACAGGATCCGCGCGAATGCCTGCGCCGCGTCATGAAGCGTCTCGGCGTCGGTCGATCCCCCGGGCATCGAGAGCACCAGCGACATCGACGTCGGCCGCTCCCGGCCATGTTCGTTCATGGCCTCGTCGAGCATCGCCCAGTCCTGAGCGATCGCCTTGAGCCGATCCGGCTCGGTGATAATCTCGCCCTCGCTCGATCGGACGGCGAGCTTCCCGTGGCGCGCCACATAGCCGAAATGCTCGGCGACATGATGAGCGCCATATTGCTTGCCGGAGACCTTCACCATCACCTCGGGCGCCTTGCGCACGATCCGCTCGAGCTTGGCGCGCGCCTCGGCCTGGCTCATCGACATCGGCCGGGCGGCCCCGCCCCCGCTTCCGCCCGGTTTGATCCGAACATAAGCGCCGCGCAGGGTCCGCTTGCCGCCTGTCGGCGGCCGCCAGGCCTCCATCAGGCTGGGAAGCGGGAGAACCCCCTCCTCCTCACGCATCGGCCGTGTCCCAGTAGCGAAGATCGCCCTTGAGCGCGGCCCCGAGACCGGCAAGCGCATCGACGATCTCGGACCGGAAACTTGCGACCCTGGCCGCTTCCCGCGCGACGTCGAGGCCGGATTCGACCATCACCGAGGCGTTGAGCGCGCGGGTCGCCTGGTTGAGGTTGATCCCGATCCGATTGAGCTCGCGCCACGCCTGCGCGACGGCCGCTCGCTCCTCGCGCGGCAAGGGCGCGTTTGCGCGCAAGCGCCGCGCCAACAGCGTGGTGATCCAGTCGGTACGCTTCATCCCCAGCACATCCGCCGCGCGGTCGAGCGCGGCGATTTCTTCCGGGATCAGCCGAACCTCGACCCGGCAGGTTGCGCGCTGGCGGGCGCGCGGCGCCTGATGCCCCTCCCCCGCCTCCATGGCCAAGGCGTCACCGATCAAGCGGCGCAACAGCGCCGAGCGGCCGCCTGATGCCGCCGCGAGCGCGGCGAAGCGCTGGGCGACATCATCGTCGAGCCGAAAGGTGAGGACGGGCATGTCCCCAACGCTATTGTCATACATCCCCGGCGCCAAGCCTATCCGGCCCTCACCTTTACTCAACTCATCTTATAGTCTGCTTGGGCAGACTATCGCTCTTCGGCCAGTGAACGCCTCTTGAACATCGATCGTCCGCAGCAAGGGGCGGCGCCTTCGGCGCCGCCCCCGCCCATCGACACGAAAAGGGCCGCACCCCGAAGGGTACGGCCCAAACCATCGTGCAAGATAAACTACGAACGCGGAGGAGGCGGGTCAGTTGTTGGCAATGCCTCGCCTCTCTCGCCGATCGGACCGATCGACGAGGCAGCGACTTCACGCTCGTGGCCATCCTCGAAAATCACCGTGACCAAAGGCGCCAGCGGGAGCCACGCAGGGAAGCCGTCGACCAAGACCGGTAGTCTAGATCGGATCGGCGCGGAGGGTTTGTCCGTGAGGCCCGATCGAACCGGATCGCGGTCGGTGGGGGTCAATGGCTGTGCCACAGGCGCCCGCGGAGGGGCCGGCGCCGGGTGCGTCTGCTTGAGTTCGGCGATGAAGCGCGATCCTGCGGCGAGCGTTGCGCCGGCGTCGCCCCAGCTGGCGACATAGGCCTCGACCTCGGCAGGGTAGTCCCGCGCAGTGCGGTGCAGATCATAGAGAAGGCGAATGGGCGCAAACGGCAGGGCCGCCTTGAGATAGGCCGGCATGTCGCCATAGGCGGCATAGAGCGAGACGAACTGCTTGGATCGGCCGAGTGCCGCCGCGATCTCGACCTGGTTCATCCCGCCCTTCAGCATCCGGGCGATCGCATGGGCGAGCTCGACCGACGACAGATCGGCGCGCTGGTCGTTCTCGACGATCTGGTCGGCCAGCAGTTGCACCCCCTCGCCGACCGGCACGACGATCGCGGGGATCGTGGCAAGGCCAGCCAGCTGCGATGCGCGGAAGCGGCGCTCGCCCAGACGTATCCGGTGCATGCCGTTCGCGTCGGGCGGCGTAACCGTGATCGGCTGCAGCACGCCGCGCGACGCGATCGAGGCGGCCAGCTCGGCGAGCGCGTCATCGTCGAAGCTGCGCCGGGGATTGCCGGGGTCGGGCAGGATGCGCGCAAGCTCGATATCCTCGACCCGGCGCGCTCGTTCATGGTCGCCGACAAGAAGTCCGAACTCCTCGATGCGCTCGTCGAACTTGCCCATCAGGCGGCCGCGACCTCCAGGCTTGTCATGCGCCGCTCGATCTCGGCGAGCACCGCGCGGATCTCCTCGGCCGCCGCCTTGGCGCCGCTGCCGGTCTCCAGCCATACCGGACGATGATTTTCCGCGGCATGCTTGTAGGTCGGCCGCGCCTTGATGAAGGCCGGGAACATGAGCTTCTCGCCGACCGCATGCGCGAGCTTAACCGCATTCTCCATCTCGCGCCGGTCGAACGGATTGACCATCGAGGGGAGGAGCCCGAGGAAAGCGATCTTGCGGCCGGCGCGCGCGGCCTCGGCTTTGCGCAGCGCGGTCAGCAGCATCTTGGCGCATTCGACCGAATCCTCAGCCACCTGCACCGGCGCGATCACGGCATCGGCGACCGCCATCGCGCTCAAGGTGAGCTCGTCCCACTTGGGACCGGTGTCGATGACGCAATAGTCGAAATGCGGGCGGAGCGCCGGGAAGCGCCCGATGAAGTCGCGCACATCCTGCGCCGCCTTGACCATCTGGAGGCGGGGATCGGCGCCGAGCACGGTCAGCCCGCCCTGCCCGTCGGCGCACAGGGTAGCGGCAGGGTCGAACAGGTCGGCGGAAAACCCGCCCTGCCGCTCGGCGCCCAGGCGCCGCGTCGAGCTGCCCTGGGGATCGAGATCGACGAAGGCGACGCGGCGCTCAGGCGGTTCGGCGAGATACCAGGCGAGATGAGTGGCGAGGAAGGTCTTGCCGACCCCGCCCTTGAGCAGGCTGACGACGATCGTCTTCATGACCGCGGCACCTCAGCAATAGTCGTCCGGACCATCGCGCAGGTTGCGCTCATAATGATCGCGCGAGGACCAGTCGCCGCCACCGCCAATGCCGGGACCGACATAGCGGAACAGATAGACGGTGAGGGCGAAGCAGCCGAACGCGAAGAGAAACGCGTGATCGGGATGCGCGGCGAAATATGCGGCCATGATAAGTCTCCTTGGAGCCAGTGAAGGGCAAGCGAACGGCGCCACTGGCGCCGGCCACGCGCAATCGCGCGGCATCTCAGGCCCGCGCCCTCCCCTCCCGCATTTGCGGACGCGGCGTCCGTTGCCCGCATAGTCTGCTCAAGCAGACTTGGGCGGGCCATCCCCCCGGTCGGGGGGATGGCTGCGCCGGATCAATATTCGTCGGCCAGCAGGATGGTGAGCACGCGCGTCGTGACCTCGGGGTTCGCGGCATCCGGCGAGCCATAGGCGAGCTCGAGATCGTAATAGTCGATCTTCCAGTAGAGGATCGCATCCTCGAACTCGAAGCGGCCGAAATCATGCTCGCCGATCGGATCGTTGTCGGGCGTGAAGCTGTCATAGTCGCGCACGATCCGGAGGATCTCCGCGCGGCGGCGAAAGCCGCGGAACAGGGCGACCTCGCCGATCAGCGCCGCAACGCCGGCGGTCATCACGATCTGGTTGCGGCCCGGGCTATGGATGGACCGGCGAAGCGCGTCATTGAGTTCGGCGACGCGGGCGATCCGCTCGGCCTGGCTCATCGCATTCGGGGAGGATTGGGACATGAGAACGCTCCTGATCTGTCCGGCCCCGCCCGCCGGGGCCTTCCGACAGGCGTGCCAAGGGCCGGCGGCAGAGCGCGGCCGAGCACCCGCAGGGTCGCAACGGCAGTGGAGAAGCGCGCGGAGCGGGCTTGCGCGGGCGCGCGCGCCGGCCAGGCGAGCCGACAGGAGGAAGGTCTTGGCGGGCGGGATCGCGAAGAGATGATCGCGGTGTCCCGATCCTCTGGCTCCGCGGAGAGCCCGGCGCTATCCTCTGCCCGTCATGACGAGCAGCGCCACTCTCTTCCGCCTTGCCCCGGCCTGGACCACGTCACTCCAGGCGATGCGGCTGCGCCAGATCCTCGTCCGATCGCAATGCCGCCGCTGCGGCGGGTTGATGCGCGAGGATGTCGATGCCCTGATCGGGCTCCATGGAGCAGGCGCCAGCCTCATCGACCGGCAGGCCCGATGCCGCATGGTCGGCTGCGACGGCGCGGCCTATTATCTCGCGGCGCGCGGCCATGACCGTCTCTGGCACATATTGCTGCACGATGAGCACCTGCGCGCGGGCCTGGCCAACTGCCCTCCAGCGCGCGGCGCGACCGGCCGGGCCATCGTTTGCGCGCAGGGTTGAAAGTGCGAGCAGCCACGGCAGGGATCGTCACCCGAATGGGCTGAGACTTGGCACAAGGCTCAGGGCGAAGCCTAGAGCCCGGTCCGGCCGCGCCGGAGCCGCCATTCTCAGCGCATAGATGCAGAGAAATCCGACTTTCAGACGGCAACCGCCCGTCGCAGATTGCCAAGAGCAGAGCACGATTTCTGCGATACCTTACGGAGCTGCTGAAGCCTCTCCGCCGCCTCGCTCTCTTCGATCACGAGCGTCGAACGATCAGCCTACCGTGCCCGGATCGCGATCACACGAAAGATGGTGGCCCATCGACTGGTCCGTTCGACTGTCAGCTTCGCCTGGCCATGGGCGAGCATCGTGGGCAGCCCTTTCTGGTGCCGAAATTCCGCCAGCAGGCTCGCGACACCCTTTCCCTCCACGGAAAAGGGGCCGCCCTCATCGATGAGTGCAGCGAGGTCATCGAGCCGTTGCCCGTCTTCGGCGCAAGCCGCGATCGAAGCGAGGGGAATAACCGGGAGCCGAGCGGCTCCCGGACGAGCCGTCAGGCAAAGGGATCGAATTCGGTGACGATGGCGACGCTGCCGTCGGCGTCTTCGGCGGTGATGACCCCGTAATGCTGCCCGATCGCGATGACGAAGGTGACCATCATGAGGCTGCGCGAGAGGCTGAAAGCGTGGCGGCGAGCGATTGCGATGTCGGTGAACATGTCGAGGCTCCTTTGCGCGCCGGCGGGTTCGTCCCGCTCGACAGGCGCCCGATGTGTCCGGCCGGTGGCCGCGATCACTTTTTTGGCTGGAGGCCCAAAAAGCCGTAGCGAAGCGACCGGACCCCTTGCGGGTTGATCGCAAAAGGTCACCGGGTGGACCAAGGATCGCGCCGATTGAGAGCGGGCGAACCCGCCGGCCAGGAGGCCAGGTCCCCGCCGATGTCGCGCCCCGCCCCTTGCCCTGCCTGCCGCCCCATCCAGCGGGGTCCGGATGACAGGCGGCCGCTTGTCGGTTAGCCCCGCCGGATGCTGTTCCCGCTCCTGCTCGCCGCCGCCGTGGTCCCCAATGGTCAGACTTTCGCCTGCACACCGACGCGCGTCTGGGATGGCGATGGCCCGATCTGGTGCCGCGAGGGCGCCCATGTGCGGCTCGCCGGCATTGCCGCGCGCGAGATCGACAACAGCTGCCGCCCCGGCCAGCCCTGTCCAAGAGCAAGTGGCCCGGCCGCCCGCGATGCGTTGGTGCGCCTGCTTGGCGGACCGCGCGGCCAGACATCCACCGGGCATATTCGCGTGGCTGGCTCCACCATGCGCTGCGTCTCGACCGGCGAAGCCAAGGGCAACCGGACCGGCGCCTGGTGCAACGCGCCCGGCATCGGCGATCTCAGCTGCGCGATGATCGCTACCGGCACCGTGCTGCGCTGGGAGCGCTATGCCAAGGGGCGATGCCGATCCCGCTGATCCGCTTGGGACCATGCCGCGCCTGAACAGGATAAGAGGCCCGGCGGCGATGCCGCCGGGCCGCCCTGTCCGACCTCAGAACGGGATTTCATCGTCCTCGGGCTCGTTGCCGCCGCCGCTATTCTCGTTCGACTTGGCGCGGGTGAGGAAGGTCACCTCGTCGGCGATGATCTCGACGCCGTAGCGTTCGATATTCTCGCTGTCGGTCCAGCGGGTGTAGTGGATACGGCCCCGGACCATGACCTTCATGCCCTTGTCGACATATTGCTCGACCGTCTTGCCGACGCCGTTGAAGCAGGTGATCCGGTGCCATTCGGTGTCCTCGAGGCGGCGATTGTTGTCGTCGCGCAGGATCTTGCCGTTGCTGTCGCGCTTCGGGCGCGAGGTGGCGAGGCTGAAATGGGTGATGCGGGTGCCGCCCTGGGTGGTGCGGGTTTCCGGCGTGCCACCGACATTGCCGGCGAGGATGACGAGGTTCTGCATGGCTTGGGTTCCTTCGATATGGGTCCAAGGGACCGTCCCTTCGACTGATCCCCGGCCAAGGCGGACAGGACGGCCAATCCACCGACAGCGCAGCGCCGGGGAACCCCGGGACAAGGGGTGGTGCGGGCAGCCGTGGCACACGGCAACTCGGCCCGATGGCTCGCGGGTTGGATGGGTCGGACGGCCGGCTTAGGGGTCAGATGAGGAGAAGGACGGTGCGTCGCTTGGGCCATGACCGGAGCCCACCCATCGAAACCGCCGATATTGCCGGCTTTGCTGAGCTCGCCGGTCCGGCATCTCGCGGACCTTACGCGCGCGCCTTATCTGCCCGTCCCTTGAGCCGCAGGACGGGATTGTAGATCCTTCGCATGGCCACTCGCGGGCTCGACACGACGTCCGTTGCACGATCACGCGGAGGGGGAAGAGGAGGTGGGCAAGGTGGCGGCGCCTGGCATGGCTGGGCTCAGGCAGGCCGCCACGGCATCGAGGAGCTGCGTGGTCTCGCCAAGCACGGCGCCGATGTCGCAGGCATAGCCACCTGCCACCAGCGCGTCGATCCGATGCACGGCATAGGCCGGGCCGAGGCTCTTGATGAAATCGGCCAGGGGACGACCGGGCGCCGGCAGGCCTAGCTGCCACGCCTCGTCGAGGGCGCGGACAAGGTCATGACGGAGATCGCGGGCCAGCGCATCGTCCGTCCAGCCATGACCCAAAAGATGCGCCTTCAAACCCAGTTCGCAGGAGATCGCGAGCAAGTGCAGTGCCGGCGCGGGCGCAATAGGCGCGCCAATCTGCGCGCCGCGATGAAATTCGCGCGCACGATCGAGAAAAACCGCTGCAAGCACCGGGTCGCCGGGCGCCGCCAATCTTTCGACCGCGCGCCAGCGGCGCGGCGTCAGCTGGCGGAGCCAGGAAGGACCGGCCTGGTTGCGCAGATGTCGTAAGTAAGCGCCATCGGCTTCGTCCACATCGCGGCCCGTCGACCATAACGACAGGAGCTTCGCCTTCCAGTGGCGGCCATGCACAGCGCGGAATGCAAGGAGCACGCACGCACTGGCGCGATCGGGCATGAACATGATGCGGAACCTCCGAAGGGAACAAGGGACGCATCCGCCCCGCCCCCTCCCCTCCGGCACCGGAATCCGCGAGATTGAGAAAAGCCGGCCGCCGAAGCGGCCGGCACGGCGGTCAGCCGCGGGATAACGCCGCCGGCGGCGTTCCGAGCGGTCCGCGGCGATCGACGACATGGATGCCGCGCGCCTTGGCCTCGATCACCAGTCTTTCGGTGACGCCGTTGCCCTGGAAGGCGATGACGTAGCGCGGCTTGACCGAGAGCATCTGCTCGTTGCGCCGGAAGCCGGCACGATCGCCAAGCTTGCGATCAAGGCCGAACCGCAGCTGCTGGATGCCGTTCTGCTCGGCCCAGGATGCTGCAAGACGCTCGATGCCCTTCATGTCGCCGCCATGGACGAGATACATGTCGCCCACACGTTCGCGCACGGCCTTGAGGGTCCGCAGCAGATTGTCGGCAAACTGCTTGGCCTCGTCGTCGCTGGCGAAGCGAAGGCGCCCGCCGGCGAAGACCACGGGCGTGCCATGGACCATATTGGCATCGCGCACCCGCTCGCGCCGCGCCTGCAAATAGGCCCGGCCATCGACGATCGCAGCGGTCGTGCCGAGCGAGATGCGGTTGCCGGTCGCGGGCACCCAGGAGCGGCCGGTCTCGTGCAGATAGTGGCGCGCCGCGGTGTCGCGCATCCCCTCATAGGCCTGGGCGGACTGCTCGACCTTGCGGGCGAGATCGATCTTGTCCTCGAGGTCGGCGGTCGCGATCTCCGACCCGTCCTGCTCGGCGAGCAGGAGCCGGATCTCGTCGGTCAGGCGGTCGATCAGCTGATGCTTCTTGGCGGCCGCGCGGTGGAAGAGATTGACGAAACCCCAGCCCAGATCCTCGATGTCGCGTTCGAGCGCGGTGAAGGGGAAGAGCGCGAAGAGATCGCTCCAGATGGCGCTGACGGTCTGTTCGAGCGCCTCTGCCGGCGGCGGCGCTTCTATCGAGCGTTGGTCGCCCGCCAGGTCGAGATGGCCGAGTTCGAGTGCTTGGAGCACTGCTGAAAGGGAGCTGGTCATGAGGGATTGCCTTTCCGTGTCGCAGGGCCGGCGGCCTTCCCGCCGGATGCGCACCCTCCGGGCCATCGAAAAAGCGGCGGCGGCACCGCCGGGCAACGCCCAAGGGGAACCCGATAAGGTCCGGGTGGTGCGGGCAGGCGCGCCTCGGCGCGCCAACACGGCCGGAGCGTTCGGGTTGCCGCCGCCAGCGCGGTGGCCCATGTGCCGCATCCTCTGGCGAAAGGCGCGAAGGCCCTGTCGCGTCAGGCATTCATGGCGCGGAGGACCTTAAGAAGGGCACCCGCAACCCGATCTCCCGATACGCACAGGACGGCATGAAAGCGCGTCGCATCGCAAGCGCCGGGCCGTCAGGCCGTCGACCGTGAGGCCAGATCTTGGGCCGCGTCGCGCTTGGCGGCTGCCGCCTTGCGTTCCGAATAGCGGTCCACGAGTTGATCGGCATGGCTACGTGTCAGCACCGTGAAGCGCACCAGCTCCTCCATGACGTCGACGATCCGGTCATAATAGCTTGAGGCTCTGAGACGGCCGTCCTCGTCGAACTCCTTGAACGCCATCGCGATGCTCGACTGGTTGGGGATGGTGAACATGCGCATCCACCGCCCGAGCAGCCGCAACGTGTTGACCGCGTTGAACGACTGCGATCCGCCCGAAACCTGCATGACGGCCAGGGTCCGGCCCTGGGTCGGACGCATGCCGCCGAATTCGAGCGGCAAATGGTCGATCTGCGCTTTCATGATGCCGGTGATCTGGCCGTGCCGTTCGGGGCTGCACCAGACCATGCCTTCGGACCAGAGCGCATGCTCGCGAAGCTCATGCACCGCCGGGTGATCATCGTCCTTGATCTGGTCGGGGAGCGGGAGATCGGCCGGATCGAAGATCCGCACTTCGGCGCCGAAGAGGATGAGCAGCCGGGCCGCTTCCTCGACCGCGAAACGACTGAACGACCGCTCGCGCAGCGAGCCGTAGAGGAGGAGGATGCGAGGTTTCGGCTCGAGCGCGCCGAGCCCGGCGGCGAGATCGAGCCGGATCATTGCACGGTCCAGCGCGGGCATGTGATCGGGTTCGGGAAGGATACGAAGACGCGACATCAGGCAATCCATTTATACAAAAGGGCGGCGCTCGCCGGGCATAGCGATCGGAACTCGGCCGATCGCGCGATGACGGCAGGAACGTCGGTCCGTTCGGCTGTTTCATAGCCGTGACGGCGAAAGAAAGGCTCGGCGGTCGTGGTGAGCAGGTACAGGCTAGTCGCGCCCTCATCAGCTGCAACGCATTCGACCGAAGTGAGAATGGCACCGCCCAATCCGCATCCGCGCCGATCGGCCTTCACGACCAGCGAGCGCAGCAGGCGGTCGGAGCCGTCGCCTTCGATCCCGCCATAACCGACAATGCCAACATCATCCTCGAACCGAAAGAAGCGGCGTCCCGCCTCGGCGAGATCACTGGCAGGCAGACCCGCCGCGCTCAGCTCCGCCATCAGGTCGGAAAGCGACCTGGGATCCAGCAGTGTAGCGATCATGCAGGAACACGTTGCTCGTACCAGGGCCGCGTCTTCTTCACGATGCTGACGACAGACAGCATTACCGGCACCTCGACCAGAACGCCCACGACAGTCGCGAGCGCGGCCCCGGAATTGAGGCCGAACAGGCTGATGGCGGCTGCAACCGCAAGCTCGAAGAAATTGGACGCGCCGATCAGCGCGGCCGGAGCGGCGACGCACCAGGCCACGCCGAAGCGCCGGCTGAGCCAATAAGCCAGGCCCGCATTGAAGTAGACCTGGATGAGGATGGGAATGGCAATCAGTGCGATGACCAGCGGATGAGCCAGGATCGCCGGGCCTTGGAAGCCGAACAGGAGGACGAGCGTCGTCAGCAGCGCAACCAGCGACAGCGGCCCGAGCGTCGCCAGCAGCCGATCGAGCGCCGGTTGCCCGCCTGACGATAGCAGCGCCCGACGGATGACCTGCGCGACGATGACGGGCACGACGATATAGAGCAGGACCGAGATGAGCAGCGTGGCCCAGGGCACCGTGATCGAGGCGACCCCGAGCAGCAGTCCGACCAGCGGCGCGAAGGCGAAGACCATGATCACGTCGTTGAGCGCCACCTGGCTCAGCGTATAGGTCGGCTCGCCGTCGCACAGGTTCGACCAGACGAACACCATCGCCGTGCAGGGGGCCGCGGCGAGCAGGATGAGCCCGGCGATATAGGCGTTGATCTCGCCCTGCGGCAGCAACGGGCGGAAGAGCCATCCCAGGAACAGCGTGCCGAGCAGCGCCATTGAAAAGGGCTTCACCGCCCAGTTGATGAAGAGGGTGACGCCGACGCCCTTCCAGTGTTGGCGAACCGACCCCAACGCGCCGAGGTCGATCTTGAGCAGCATGGGGACGATCATCAGCCAGATCAGCACAGCCACGACCAGGTTCACGCGCGCGATCTCGGCCGATGCGATGGCTGCGAACAGATTCGGCAGCGAATAGCCAAGCGCGATGCCGACAGCGATGCAGAGCGCCACCCAGACGCTCAAATAGCGTTCGAAGCTGTTGATCGCCGGCTTGGGTCGCGCCGCGACGGTCGCGTTCACGCCCCGATCCTCTTGCCGGCGGCGTCGATGACCTGCTCGCCATCTTCCTTGGTGAAAGCCCCGCGCTGGGCGGACGGGAGAAGATCGAGCACCTCTTCCGATGGACGGCAGAGTTTCACGCCGAGCGGCGACACAACGATTGGCCGGTTGATGAGGATCGGATGCTCGATCATCGCATCAATGAGCTGGTCATCGCTGAGCGTCGGATCGGCAAGACCCAGCTCGGCGAAGGGCGTGCCCTTCTCGCGGAGCAACTGGCGTGCGCTGATGCCCATGCGGGCGATGAGCGAAACCAGGCGCGGGCGGTTGGGCGGCGTCTTGAGATATTCGATCACATGCGGCTCGATCCCGGCGTTGCGGATCATCGCCAGCGTGTTGCGCGACGTCCCACACTCGGGATTGTGATAGATGACGATATCGATTGCGGCATTGCTCATGCACCCGGCACCTTTTCGCTTGGGAGGTCGGCGCGGCCCTGTTCCTTGCCGATCCGGTTCAGCCGGTTCTGTAGACTCATCTTGTCGAGGCCTTCGAACGGCAGGTTGGTGAACAGCGAGATGCGATTGAACAGCATCCTGTAAGTATCGAAGAAGGCCGCGTGCTGCACCGTTTCGCTGTCCTCGATAGCGGCCGGATCGGGCACCCCCCAATTGGCGGTCAGCGGCTGCCCCGGCCAAACCGGGCAAAGCTCGTTGGCGGCATTGTCGCAGACCGTAAACACGAAATCCAAGGACGGCGCATCGGGGCCGGAAAACTCTTCCCAACTCTTCGAGCGGAACCGGCTTGCGTCGTAGTTCAGCTTCTCCAAGAGATGAATGGTGAACGGATGGACCTCGCCCTTGGGCTGGCTGCCGGCGCTGAACGATTTGAAACGGCCTAGCCCTTCACGGCTGAGGATCGCCTCGGCCATGATGGAACGGGCGGAATTGCCCGTGCAAAGAAACAGTACGTTCAACAGGCGATCCGTCATGTTGATGTCCTTTCAGGCAGCACGACAGGCAAGCAGTTCATCCGCAAGTGGATGGCAGAGCTCGGCCCGGCCACCACAGCAGTCCTTGACGAGGAACAGCATCACGGAGCGGAGCGCATCGAGATCGGCGCGGTAGTTGATGATCCGGCTGCGCCGCTCGGATGTGACCAGGCCGGCACGCGCCAGGGTCGCCAAATGCACCGACATCGTGTTCTGCGGGACATCCAGCGCCTTGGCGACCTCGCCGGCGGGAAGGCCTTCGGGTTCGTGACGCACCAGAAGGCGGAAGGCGTCGAGGCGCGTGGCTTGGGCAAGCGCGCCCAACGCGACGATGACAGATTCGTTATCCATATATCCACGATAGCGGATATATGGATATAGTGCAATCGGCGACATGGCGAGATCAAGCAGCCGCCTGCTCGTCCAGATCATCCTCGCAAGCGAGATCGGTTGCCCGCAGCAGAAACCCGGCGGCTTCCTCGGCTCGCGCAGCCGCCGTCAGCAATGCGCGATTATCCTTGCGCAAAATGGCGAGCCAGGATCCGATATAAGCCGCGTGGTCGTCGAGATGGGTGGTTGGGAGACCCACATCGGCGCCAACCAGCGCTGCTGTCAGTTCGGCGACCAACTCCTCGAACGCATATGCCTGATCGCCGAAGCGCTTCCCGAACGATCGGGCAAGCCGGGCTGGATGGCCTGTCCAGTGGCCGGCCTCATGCGCAATGGTGGCTGCCCAGGCGGCGCGCGTGTCGAATTGCTCGACCGGCGGCATGGTGATGACGTCCGCGCGCAGATCATAATAAGCACGATCGCCGCCGCATCGCAGCCGCGCGGGCAGCCGATCGACGAAGCGCTCCGCCCGCGGACCGAGCCGGTCGCCCGGCGGGACGAGGGAGAGGGCTTCGGGATAGAAATCGCCCGGCAGTGTATCGATCTGATCGGCATTGAAGACCGCATAGGACCGCATGACCCGGCGCTGCTCATCGACGAGCTCACCCGGACGTTCGTAGGAATCGACCTTCTTCGAATAGGCTTTGTAGAAGATCGCAAATTGCGACTGCTCACCGGCACGGACCTGCCCGCCGAGGCTTTGTGCTTGCCGATAGGTCATCCAGTAGCGGGACCGATAGCCGCACTGCTCGGCGGCCAGCCATAGCCAAAAGGTGTTCATGCCGCGATAGGGCTCGCCATTGGCGCGCAGCGGGCGCCCTTGCGCGGCGCATGATCGCCAGGGCCGTACCCAGGGACGCACACCGGCCTCGAGCCGGTCGATGATGGCGCGCGTGATGGTCTCGGCCGGCGAGGGCCGGCCCGATGATTGGGTCATGGTGGATACTCCGCGAAAGAGCGGCTGTCTCAGCGCCGCCGATGAAGGGCGGCGGGCGACACGAAAGCGCCGCCCGCCGTTAGGCGTTCGCCTCAGGCGGCCTGTTCGAAGTCGCCAGCATCGCCATCGGGGGCGATCTCCCCTGCCCCGCCGTCGCTGTCGTCTTCATCGCTGAGGAAAGCGGAATAGCTCCGGAAGCTTTCGGGCTTTTCGATCGCGCCGAACCGCATCTCGTCGGGCAGCCAGGAGAGCGCCTTTTCCCGGACTTCGGCCTCGACGATGCCCTGCCCCGAACAGAGCGCAGCGCAGGCATTGGCAAGGTCACCCTTCTTGGCGTCCTTGTATCGGCCGCGCAGCACCGGCCCGCCGATCTCGTCGAGCGCTTCGAGCATGACGTCCTTCTTCACCCGCCCGAAAAAGTTCTGGGCATCGGGCCGCCACCATTGCGCGACATCAATGTCGAGCAGCCGTCCGAGATGATCGTGGAAGCCGTTGCGGCGCCCGCCATCGTCGACGTTGAGTGTCGGCTCCAGCGTCTGCGCCATGACATGGGCGAGCCAATCGGCGCGCGCCTGTTCATCCAGTTGCCGGAAGGCATCGAAGCGGGACGACAGCGTGTTCCCGCCTGCCCAGCTCACATCGAGCGCCTGGCGCTGTTCGGTCAGGACATTGCTCGCCGCGCTACCTTCATCGCGGAAGCTGACGATCGGGAAGCTCGCGGCGGCGGCCTGCAACGTCGCGTGGTCCCGGACATAGCTGCTGGCGAACACCGTCCGGTGCGCCATCAGGAATATCGTGAGATCGAGCGCGAACCCGGCATCCGAGGCGACATGGGCTGCCAGGATCTGCCGGCGCTGGGTCGCGAGTTCGTCAACCAGCGTCGCGCTGAGCCGGGAGGCCGCGACCTTGCCGGACGGTGCTTCGGGTTCTGCATCCTCGCCCGCCTGCCGGATGGCGCGCTCGCTGAACATGCGGCTGTGCACCCGCGGACTGCCATCGGGCGCCAGATAGATGAAGGTGCCCAGCTGGTCCTTGATCGCATCATCGACCATCGTGCGCGACGCCTCGATCGTATCGAGTTCCCGCTCGATGTCGGCGAGACGCGCCGAAGCCGCCTCGGCCTCGGGCGTGCCGTCCTCGAGTTCGGTCTCAAGTTCGCGGATGAGCGCGTCGCCCTCATCCGAGAGACTATCGACGCGCTCCTGCTCGTCCCCGCTCAATTCGCGCAGCGGCGGATGATATTCGTGGAGCTGGCACTCCGTATCATAGGGCACATGCGTCGCGAGAACCGGCGTCACGAACGCCAGCTTCTGTTCGGCAGCGAGCGCTTCCGCGGCCGCTTCAAGCTTCTGGGCGGCCAGCTGCTCGATGAGCTCCACGTCGATCCAGCTCTCGTCCACATCTTCACCGAACAGGTCGCGCTCGATCCGGCCGCCCGCGCCGACATAGGCCTCGCGGCCGACGAACCGTGCCTTGGCGTCGGTCGCCTTGACCGTTCCGTTGAGGAGCGCACGGCGGATATTGTCGGGATTGTCGCCATAATAGGACCGGCTCATGCTCTCGAACACGCGCGCCTGGCGATCGACGTCGGGCGTGACAGCATAAGCCTGGGCGACCCCCAGCGTGATCTCGCCCGCCGCCAGCGCCGCGAAGACGAGAGGAGCCAGTTCGGCAAGCCGTACCCGCTGCTCAACGAAGCGGGTCGTGACGCCGAAACGTTTCGCCACATCCTCGGCGCTCGCGCCCTTGTCGAGGAAGTGCTTGAAGGCCGAGCACTCATCCGCCGGGTTCATCGCGACGCGGTGGAAATTCTCGGCAAGGCTCGCTTCGGCCGATCCGGCATCATCCTCGAGCACCAGCACCTGAACCTCATGGTCCCCGGCAAGCCGGCCTGAATCGATCAGGCGCTGGAGCGCCCGCAAGCGGCGGCCACCCGCCTTGACGGTGAAATGTCCTGCCTTTTTGAGCGGCGTGACCACGAGATTCTGCAACAGGCCATGCGCGGCGATATTATCGGCGAGGCTGTCGAGGTCGGCATCGCGATTGGATTTGCGGACATTGTCCTTCGAGAGCGAGAGGTTCTTGACCTTCACGGACTGGATCATCGGTTGTCTCCTTCGAGGGTTGCGCCGACCTCGTCGGCCGGCTTGAGCCACTCAGGCCCACCCGGCCGAAGGCCCCCTCCCCTCTCTTCGGTCGCTTGGCGCGGTCGCGGGTCAGTCCGTGATCCTGGCGAGGATCTCGAGGGCGCGGCTCGGGGGAACGAACAGCCGAGTGCGGTGCTGGATGATCTCGGTGAAGCAGCCCGCCGCCTTGAGATGCGGCAGCGCCTCGGGCTTCCAGTCCAGCAATTCGAGGCGTTGATCGCCGGCAACCAAGGCGCGCTTCAGTCGCAGCGCTCCGATTGGCATGATCTCGCCCGAGGTGCGGACGTGCTGGACCCGCGCGCCGAGGTCGATCTCGACATGGGCCGCGATGCCGAACGCGCTGGCAATCCGCTCCACCAGCGGCGCCGGAATAAGACGCCCGAGAAGCGACTGGCCGTCATCGCTCATCAGCCGCCAGACCTGGACATGATCGTCGGGCAGCTTGCCCCACACCGGAAGCAGCAGGCCGGTGACCAGATAGATGATCTGCGTGCGCGTCTGCGCCGCCATTGCGTCGCATTCGGCCTGCCAGGCTTCGTCGAAGCTCGCGCGGTCCACGTCGGTCCAATGGGTTTCGGCGAAGAGGTCCTGCCGGTGCCGTTCGGTGCGCGTTGGACGCACCAGCTCATAGCGGCGCACGGTCCGTCCCTCTTCGTCCGTTAGCGAGAAGGTCGGCCGGCAAATGGCGGCCTTGCCGGAACGCGGGTTGAACAACCGGCGCGCTTCCGGGTCGGCCAGAAGCCAATGCGCTCGCTCCAGGGTCAGCGGCCGATATCGCTCCTCGGTTTCTATACGCAGAATTTCGGTTTCGGCGCCGCTTACGGGATCGCGCCGGATCACCGTCCGGTCGAGGATCGAAATACGGTCGGCCGCGATCGTTTCGACACCAAGATCGAGGGTGCCGGCCTCGCGTGCCTTTTCCACCCGTGCTTCGATCAAGCCGAGATATTCGTCGAAGATCGCGTTCTGCAGGTCGATGCGCAGCGCCAGGATGCGGTTCAACCACCGCTGGATCGTGGGCAAGGTCTCGGTGAGCCCCCCGCCCTCCCCGGCCAGGTTCAAACCGGTGAGCGCCTGGAACTGATCGAAGTGGACCGATTGGAGTTTTGCCTGGAACAGCAGGCGAAACCACTGGTCGAGCGATTCCCGCGCGAAGTCGGACTCCAGATTGTCGCGGGGGTCGAAAAGTCCCTGCCCGCCGGTCTGGCGTTGGCCGCGGGTCAGCGCGCCCAGGCTGTCGAGGCGCCGGGCGATGGTCGAGATGAACCGCCGTTCGCCGCGGCAATCGGTGGAAACGGGCCGAAACAAGGGCGGGCAGGCTTGGTGGGTGCGGTGCGTGCGGCCCAGCCCCTGGATCGCCGCGTCCGCGCGCCAACCGGGCTCGAGCAGATAGTGGATGCGGCGGCTCTGATTGGGCGCGTCGAGGCTGGCGTGGTAGCTCCGCCCCGTGCCGCCGGCGTCGGAGAAGATCAGGATGCGCTTTTCGCCGCGCATGAAGATGTCGGTCTCCGCGAGGTTCGTGCGCGCGCTGCGCCGTTCGATCCGCTGACGGCCGTCGGCATCGACGATGATCCGCCGGCTGCGACCCGTCACCTCGGCCACGGCCTCCGTCCCGAAATGCCCTATGATGTGATCGAGCGCCGAGCCGACGACCGGCAGCGCACAGAGTTGCTCGAGGAGCTGATCGCGCATGGCGATCGCTTCCCGGCACAGCACCGGCTGCCCAGCTTCGTCGATCATCGGTTCCGAGCGCACCGTGCCGCTATCGTCGGTATAGGTGCGCATCTGGCGCACCGGAAAGGCTGCCGTCAGATAGTCGACCAGGAATTCGCGCGGGGACAGCTCGATATCGAGCCAGGCCCGCTCCTCGGGGGACAGGTCGGCAAGGGCACGATCGAGCATCGCTTCCGAGGTCGACACGAGCTGGACGACGGCGCAGTCGCCGCGCGCGAGATCGGCGGCGATCGCCGGGATCAGCGAGGGCAGCTTCATCGACAGCAGGATCTGGCCGAAGAAGCGTTGCTTGGTCGATTCGAAGATCGACAATGCCGCGGCCTTCGCGCCGCTATTATAGGTGGCACCGCTGAAGCCGTCGGTGACGCGCGTGGCGGCGAGCGCGGCCTGCAGATTGTTGTGAATGATCGCTTATCGCGAGGAAGCGGTAATGCGGAGGAGCGCGGCGTAGTCCTGCAAAGCTGCGGAACATTTCGCCACGTCCTTCACA
>NZ_JAINEZ010000045.1:0-40148 GCF_019873065.1 Sphingobium sp. PNB | reverse complement strand
CCCGGTCTCACGCGCCCCCCCGGTCTCACGCGGACGCGTCGTCAGCTTCTCGATCCGCTTCTCGTTGATGGTGCTCAGCACGATGCGGTCGACATAGATGCCGGGCGTATGGATGCAGTCGGGGTCGAAACCGCCCTCGGGCACGATCTCCTCCACCTCCGCCACCGTGACCCTGCCAGCCGTCGCCATGTTCGGGTTGAAGTTGCGCGCCGTCTTGCGGAACATCAGGTTGCCCGCGGGGTCCGCGCGCCACGCCTTGATGATGGAAAGGTCGGCGCGCAGCCAGGTCTCCCGCACATATTCCTCCCCCTCGAAGGTCTCGACCGGCTTGCCCTCCGCCACCATCGTGCCCACGCCCGTCTTGGTGTAGAAGGCCGGGATGCCTGCGCCGCCCGCCCGGATGCGCTCGGCCAGCGTGCCCTGGGGGTTCAGCTCCAGCTCCAGTTCTCCCGAAAGATACTGGCTCTCGAACAGCTTGTTCTCCCCCACATAGGAGGAGATCATCTTGCGCACCTGGCGGCTCTCCAGCAGCATCCACAGCCCGAACCCGTCGGCCCCCGCATTGTTGGAGATGATGGTGAGGTCCTTCACGCCCGATGCCCGGATCTCGGGGATCAGGCTTTCGGGATTGCCCGAAAGCCCGAATCCGCCCGACATGATCGTCATGCCGTCGAACAACAGGCCTTCCAGCGCGCGCCTCGGACTATCGACAATCTTCTGCATGGAAAAGCCTCTTGCTCAAACCGCTGCGCGGGCCCGTAACGAAAAACCCTCCTCGGTGGAAGCGCCGGCCTTCTGCAGCTCGAAATCGAAGACGATGGTGGCGGCATCGCCCTGCCGGTTCGGCACGGGCAGCAGGCCTTCCCGCGTGGCGAAGGCGAAATCGTCCGCCGCGAACGGATCGTCCCCGAAGTTGATCTGCGTCGTCAGCGTGCGATAGCCGGGCGCCTCGACGAAGAAATGCACATGGGCCGGGCGGTTGCCATGGCGGCCCAGCGCTCGCATCAGCCGGTCGGTCGCCCCGCCGGGCGGCACGCTATAGCCGTTGGGCATCTTCGAATGGAAGCTGTAGCGCCCGTCGCTGCCGATCCGGATGCGGCGGCGGTTGTTGAAGGGCGTCTGCTCGCCGGTCGGGTCGAAATGCGAATACCAGCCCTGCGAATTGGCGTGCCAGACGTGCAGGATCGCACCCTCGACAGGCTCCCCCCCGGGCCCCCTGATCACGCCGCTCATGTACAGCGTGCCGGTATCGTCGGGATCGTCGCTCAGGTTGACGTCCCCCTCCACCAGCGGCGCGCCCGCGACATAGAGCGGCCCTTCGATGGTGCGCGGCGTCCCCCCGGTCCTGCCCGTCTCGGCATCTCGGGCGTCCATCAGCAGGTCCATGAAATGCTCCAGCCCCACGCCCGGCACGATCAGGCCGAATTCGGCGGCGCCTTCCTGGAAATACTGGATCGCGGCCCAGAATTCGCTTTCGCTCACATCATGGCGGACGATGGTCCTCATCACCGCTTCGGCCAGCTCGCGGACGATGGCCTTCAGCCGCCTGTCGCCGCCTTCGGCATCGAGGCCGCTGGCCCGGTCGAGCAGGGCCTGGACCGCTGCGCCGTTCACGAAATTTTCGGTCATGTTCACCTCTCCGGAAGTTTGAATATCAGCGATCGTCGTCATGGAGCGACGAAGGATGGCGGCACAGCGCCGTCACCTTCACCTCCATGAAGGGATAGAGCGGCAGGCTGGTCAGCAGGTCGTGGAGCTGCGCATTGTCCTCCACATCGAAGATGCTGACATTGCTGTACCGGCCCACCACCCGCCAGATGTGCCGCCATGTCCCGTCCCGCTGCAACTGCTGGAAACGCGCCTTTTCCGCGGCCTTCAACTGCTCGAAGCGCACCGGGTCGTAACCGTGCGGAACATGGACATCCATGGTGACGTGAAACAGCATCGGCCTATCCCTTCGCCTGTCCGGAAAGAAGGACGGTGGTGCGCGCGGGCGCGTCTCGGCGGAAGGCGGCGACCGCGTCGGGGTTCAGCGCGATGCCAAGGCCCGGCCCGTCCGGCACGGCAAGGCTGTAGTCGGAATAGTCCAGCGGCTGCGCCAGCACCTCCTCGGTCAGCAGCAGCGGCCCGAACAGCTCCGTCCCGAAGGCGAGATCGGCGAAGGTCGCGAACAACTGCGCCGATGCGACCGTCCCCACGCCCCCCTCCAGCATGGTGCCGCCATAGAGCGCCACGCCCGCCGCTTCGGCAATGGCCGCCAGCCCCCTGGCGGCCGTCAGCCCCCCGGCCTGGGCGATCTTGATCGCGAACACGTCGGCGGCCCCGGCGGCGGCATAGGCAAAGCCCGTCTCCGGCCCGTACAGCGCCTCGTCCGCCATCACTGCCAGGCGGCCCATCGCGGTCAGCCGCGCCATGCCCGAAAGGCTGCTCGCCCTGATCGGCTGCTCCACTAGGTCGACGCCCGCATCGGCC
This sequence comes from Sphingobium sp. PNB, assembly GCF_019873065.1. Classification (NCBI taxonomy): domain Bacteria; kingdom Pseudomonadati; phylum Pseudomonadota; class Alphaproteobacteria; order Sphingomonadales; family Sphingobiaceae; genus Sphingobium; species Sphingobium sp. PNB. Next base: position 37,676 of record NZ_JAINEZ010000045.1, on the reverse strand, counting down.
AGCATCGCCAACCCGCGCTTGGCCGTCACCTCGCTCCACGCCTGGTTCACGTCGACCCGCACGCTGGCCCGGTCGCCCAGCGCCTTCTTGATCGCCGCCACATGCGCGACATCGGCCTCCAGCGGGCGCTTTCCGATCTTGAGCTTGAAGGCGTCGTGGCGGCGCGACGCCAGCATCGCCTCCGCCTCCTCTATGTCGCGCGCCGTATCGCCGCTGGCCAGCGTCCAGAGCACCGGCAACCGGTCGCGCACCCGCCCGCCCAGCAATTCGCTGACCGGCACGCCCAGCCGCTTGCCCTGCGCGTCGAGCAGCGCCGTCTCCACCGCGTTCCTGGCGAAATGATTGGCGGCGATCTCCCTGCGCAGCCGGGCCATGATCGCGGCCGGGCGCGTGGCGTCCGCCCCGGTCAGGACCGGCGCGAAATAGGTGTCGACGGCCAGCTTGATGCCCTCCGGACTTTCCGCGCCGTAGCTGAGGCCGCCGATGGTCGTTCCCTCGCCTATCCCCTCCACCCCGTCGGAACAGACCAGCCGGACGATGACCATCGCCTGCGACCGCATCGTCGCGACCGACAGCACATGCGGCCGGATGGTCGGCACGTCGAGTATGAAGGCCTCGACGCTATCGATGGTGATGGAGGACGCCATGAATTCTCCGTTGCAGTCCGGAACAGATAGAAAGGCCGATCGGCAAGGGAAAATGCCGTTTCGGTTCGATTTCATACCGGCAAGGTATCAGACACCCGGCTCGATGCTCTCGACGCGCCGCACCAGCCGGGCGGCCATGGACGACCGGACCGGCCGCCCCGCGATGATCTTGCGCCAGCTATTATAGCTGATGCCGAACCGCGCGTTCAGCGCCTCGTCGGTCCGGCCGGTCTCCAGATGCAGCATGCGGTCCACCACATCCCGGCCGATGACGACCGATCCCGGCATTTTCGCCCCGCTCATGGCGATCACGCCTGCGCGCCATATTGCTGGCGGACCAGCTCCGCCACGCCCATGCGCTCTAGGATCGGCGTCGGACAGAGGAAGGTGACGCGCACCACGCCGGGCAACCGGCTGATCTCGATCGACCCGGCGATGGTCGCGCGATTGAGGATCTCGTCATAGGGCAATCCCGTCACTTCGGCGGCGCGGGTCAGCCCGTTCCTGGTCGCGTCGTTCAGCGTCGGCCCCGAACCGATGAAGGTGATCGGCGCATTGTCCTCTATCACCTTCTGCCCATGGCGCTCGGCCAGCCGCCCGACCGCCGCGCGCTCCTCCCGGCTCATCGGCTGCGCCAGGAAGGGCAGATCGTCGCGATGCTGCAACAGGATCGGGCCGTCCAGCTTCAGCCCCTTGATCACCTTCACTTCCAGCTCGACCACGCCCGACACGTCGGTGGCATGGCCGGCAATCTCGCCATTGCCCTGCTGCGCATGCATGTCGCCCATATAGACGCCGCCGCCGGGCACCTTGACCGGGCAGATGAGGATCGCGCCCTCCCGCACCGAATTGGTGTCCATATGCCCGTCCGTCTTGTGCCGGTCCAACTCCTCCTGCGTGAAGCTGTAGCCATGGGGCGCATCGATCAGGAACGACCCGAAATCCCCCGCATTATGCGAATCCGGCAGGTCGCGGGACGGCACCGTGCCGATATTGCCCAGGAAAGGCCGCATGCGGCTCGCCAGGCCCGCAATATCCGCCCGCGCCAGCGCCAGGATCGAATGCTGGCCCGCCCCGTCCGGAATGGCCGCAATATTCCGCGCATCCCCGGCGATCCGTTCCGCGACATCCTTGCTCACGGTCAGCGCCACATTGTTTTCCCGGTCAAGCACGATGACATAGCCGTTGGAAAAGCGGAACGCATTCACCTCCGCCCCGCAATTGTCGCAGCGCACCGCCTCGTCCCCAATGCCTTCGATATGGCTGGACGGCGCGGTCGTGCCGCAGCTCGGGCACAGCTTCGCGACGAAGGGATCGCCCACATAGCGCCCCTCGACAAATTCCATCACGCCCGAAGAGGTGGCGAGCGACGTCACCCGCACGGTCTTCAGCGTGATGGCGATGGCGTCCCCGACCTCCGCCCCTTCAACCAGCACGGGACGGGTGACTTCATGCCCGCCCTGGAATTTCGGCGTGATCATCGGCCCCCAGCAGCCCGGCGGCGTGCCGGTGCGGATGGTGCCGCCGTCGCGAACCGTCCCGGCCGGCGCGATGCCCGGCCCGACGATCCCGCCGCTATAGTCATGAACCTCGATATGCGAACGCGCGTCAGACATTGGAACTACCCTTTGTTGCTATGGGACCGCTCAGTTTCCGTGGGAACGTTCAGAGCGCGGCATCGCCATCCATGCGCACGAAGCGCCGCGCATCGAAGCTGAAGGGAACGGCGCTGCTGCCCCCGTAAAGCTCATGATGCGGCGACGCCTCGGCAAAGGCGCAGGCCAGTAGGAAGAGATTATGGACATCCTCCGGCATGCCGCTGGCCGGATGCTCCGACAACAGCCGCAATATTGCGTCCAGACGCGGCATCATCGCCTCATACAGCGCCCTGAAATCGGCGGCGCTGGCGCTCCAGCGTATCTCGCTGCGCTCATTCTCGCTGGGCCGCGCCCAATGGGCGGCCAGCGGCGCCAGATCGGCAAAGGGCGCGGGGAGTATCAGGTCGGTCATGCTAAAATCCTCAAGCCGCGAGATAGGTGTCGAGCGTGCGCGCCGCGTGGCGGATCAGGAATTCCTGATCCATCAACTGCATCGCGTCGATCGATCCGGACATGATGCCGGCGAAAGTGTCCTCCATGGTGGCGGTATCCTCCAGCCAGGCATTCCGATGCAGCGCGTTCACATGCTGCTGCGCCACCTGTTCCGCCGCATTCTGGGCGGGCCGGAAATAGTTGATCCCCTCCCACAGCGTCCGCCCATGGTCGAGCGGCCAGAATTGATGCGTGAAGAAGGACATGCCCGGATAGCCGCAGCCCGACGCCAGATGGATGATGAAATTGGGGAAGAGATTGGGCAGCTCGAACTGGAAATCCGCCCGCCGCTCCGGGTTGATCGCGAGCGGCAACTGGTCGGGCCGCGGGCGATGGCGCTCGGTCGTGCTCAGCATCGACGCGAAGGCCAGCGTCGAGGGCGCCGTGTCCATCCCCGCCCCATAGATGGTGGAGGAGGCATGCGGCCCCATCAGCTTGAAATCGCCATGCTCCACCCCCTTGAAGCCCGGCAGCGACCCGGCATGGATGGTCGGCACATGATAGCCTTCGCTGAAGGCGTAATGGGCGACCTTCCAGTTGCAGTTCAGCACCGTCGAATAGCGGAAGGCGGTGGTCGATTCCGCATAGGGATAGCCGCCGAACAACCGGCCGAAGTCACCCAGATATTCGGTCAACGTCTGCGCCGGTTCCGCATCGAAATGGATGAAGACGAAACCTTCCCAGCTATCGCAATGGATTTCGCGCAGGCCAAGACAGGCGGTATCCAGCTTGCCGAACTTCTCCTTCATCGGCACGGAACGCAGCGGCCCGTCGGTCGAAAACACCCAGCCATGGAAGCGGCAGGTGACGACATTGGCGCGCGACCGCCCGAAAGTCTCGAAACCGCTGCTCGGAACGACCTTGTTCCCGCGATGGGTGCAGACATTGTGGAAGGCCCTGATCCGCCCGTCCTTGCCCCGCACGATCAGCACGGATGCGTCCGCCACCGGCAGTTCCTTGACCTTATAGTCGCCGGCATGGGGCAGTTCCCAACTTGTCGCGACCTTCAGCCAGGTCTTGCGGAAGATTTTCTCGCGCTCCAGTTCGTAAATGGCCGGATCGCTGATCGCCCGCACCGAGACCGGATCGACGCCCAGTTCTTCGCGAATATCATCGACGCTGCGGTTGATATGGCGCAAGTCTTCCGCCGTGCATGTCGTGGTCATCCTACTCTCCGATATTTCCCGTAAACTCTATCGCTTCTTCGCCACAGGACCCAGGGCAACAGCGTGCCGACCCGCCCCCGTTCGGGCTGAGCCTGTCGAAGCCCTCCTCTTTCCTGGCAGGACATGCTCCAACATCACGCATCTCCCAAAGCCTCTGGCTTGTCCCGCCACCCATCGGGATAGTGGGAGATCAGATCGGCCCGCAGTTCCAGCGCACCGAACCGCCAGCCGCCCGCCATCTTCCGCACGTCCGCGACATAGCGCCCGCCGATCCAATAGGCCCGCCCGCTGGCTGAGGTCGCAACCTCCCACAACATGAATTCCACGTCCGCCCGCTCATAAGCGGGATCGAGCGTCACCTTGGGCGAAACCAGATAATGCAGGGTCCATCTGAACCCCTGCTCCGCATTGCCCGCCACACCCTCAGCGATGGCGTCCCCGCCCGACAATAGCCCGTATCGGTCGACCCGGAAGACCGCATCCTCGGTGAAAAGCGGCCGCAGCATCTCCGCCGAAGGCCCCGCATCGAAGGCCCGCGAAAGGTCGACGATCAGCGCATCGATGTCGCGCAACGCCTCCAGCCGCTCGACCCTGCGTTCCCATATTTCCGCCATGCCGTCCTCGCCCGCCAGGGCGGACGCCGGGAAGACCGGCGCCCGCATGATTGTCAGAAGGTCCGCCGCGCGCTCAGGAACCATTCGCGGGGCCGCCCGAACGCCCCCTCCGTGATCCCGCCGAAGGAATCCACGAAGCCCGATCCCAGATAGACTTGCTTGGTCAGGTTCTTGACGCCCAGCGTGATCAGCCAGCTTTCCGGCTCGTCGCTATAGCCGATGGAGGCGTTCACCAGATGATAGCCCTTCTGGATCAGCAGCGGGCTGTTCACCGCGTCATTATAGACCTTCGACCGGTAGGACCAGTCGACCCGCGGCGTGAACCGGCCCACCCCGTCGACCCGGATGTCGTAGGAAGCCCCCGCGCTCAGCGTCCATTTGGGCGCATTCTGCAAATGGGAATCCCTGGTCACGCCGCTGTTGAGCGCCCGAATGTCCACCTGCCGATATTTCGCGTCCAGATAGCCGAGCCCCGCCTCCAGCTTCAGCGCCTCGGTCGGCCGGGCCTGCACTTCCAGCTCCAGCCCCTTGATGCGCGCCTTCGCCGCATTCTGGATGATCGGCGCGAAACCCAGACGCGGATCGTTCACGGTGATCTGCAGATCGTCATAATCGTTGACGAAGGCCGCGCCATTCACCCGCAGCCGCCGGTCGAACAGGTCGGACTTGAAGCCGACTTCGTAGGTGGTGCTGGTCTCCGGCCGGAAGGACGGAATATTGGCGAAGGGCGGGAAGACGCGCTGGGTGAAGCCGCCGCCCTTGAACCCCTGCGAATAGGATGCGTAGGTCAGGAATTCGGGCGACCAGCGATAGGAAAGGCTGGCCATCGGCGTCCAGGCGCGGTCCTTGATCGTCGTCCGTCCGGGCGGGCCCATCAGCGGATCGCCGTCCTGCAACCCCGACCCGTCGGGATTGAAGGGCTGCCCCGTCAGGAAGCCCGCCGCCACGACATATTGATTGCCATTGTCGAATGTCTTCTTGTCCTCGGTCCAGCGTATGCCGCCGGTCAGGCTGAGATTATGGACGATCTCGAACGTCGCCTGACCGAAGGCGGCAAGGCTCCGTCCATCGAGGATCGCACCGCTCATGAAGACGGCGTCGACAATGTTGACCAGATCCTGGTGATTGCCGCTTTCCTTCGAATAATAGCCGCCGACGACCCAGTTCAAACGACTGTCGAGCGCATCGCCGATCAGTTGCAATTCTTCCGAAAACTGATCCTGCTTCCAGTCGCTCTTGGTCTGGACGATGCTGGCCGGGCTATGATCGGAATCGCGGGTCCAGAAACCCGTCACCTTGCGGTAGGCGGTGATGGACTTGGCCGACACATTCTCGCCCAGCCGCCATTCCACCGTGCCGGAAACGCCCCAGATATTGAGGTCCGACGCCGACTGGTAACGGCGCTTCCCGAAATTGTCGAAGACGCTCGACACCGCCCGGAACGTGCCGCCATGGCGATAGGGCGCCTGCGCCCACTGGCTGTTGTAACAGCGCGTGTCGGACAGCCGGGCCGGGTTGGACAGGTCGGTGCAGATGCCCGCCGCGCCCGAATAAAGGCCGTTCCACACCTGCGCCGCCGGCGCGTTCTCATCGACCGCGAGCATGACGTTGGGCGCGGTTTCCTCCCGCGACCGCGTGCCGTCGACGGCGATGTTGATGGAAAGCTTGCTCGTCGGCTCCAGCCGCAGCGCGAAACGCCCCGCCATCGTATTGGTGTCGCCCAGGTCCGGCGCCAGCGGCACCGTGCCTTTCACATAGCCGTCGCGCATATGATAAAAGCCCGAAAGGCTGGTATAGACCCCCTCGGCCAGCGGCACGTCGATCGAGCCCTTGATCTGCACCCGGTCGTAGCTGCCGGTCGTCAGCTCCAGGCTGGCCCCCGGATCGTCGGCGGGCTTCTTCGTGACCACGCTCACCGCGCCCCCGATGGTGTTGCGGCCGAACAAAGTCCCCTGCGGCCCGCGCAGCACCTCGATCCGCTCGACATTGAGGACGTCGAGCACATTGCCGACCCCCCGCGAAATATAGACGCCATCCAGATACAGTCCCACGCCCGGATCGGCGGAAAGCTGATAGTCATTCTGCCCGATGCCGCGAATGAAGATCGCCGCCGTGGCGTTGCTGGCCGATACCGGCACCGAACTGTTGAACTTCACATTCGGCGTGAAGTCTCCGATCTGCGTGACATTATCGATCCCCCGCTGCGCCAGACCTTCCGAAGTCACCGCCGAGATGGAGATCGGCGTATCCTGAAGCGACTCCGCGCGGCGACGGGCGGTGACGGTGATTTCCGCGATACCGCTATTCTGGCTCGCAGCCGGGTCTTCCGGCGCCTGCTGCGCCAGAACGGGCGCTCCGGACGCCAGCGCCAGCCCGGCGACCAGCGCGCGCACCGAACCCGATTGCAGACGCCGGGCCGCGCGGCCGGACGATATGGGTTTGCAGCTTTCATCTTCCATATTTGACTCCCCGTCTCGATTGGCATTTTGTTTTTCTGGTACCGCCATAATCGAACCCAGATCGGCCAGCCGCGCTAGCCTGATCCCGCGAAGTTCATCATCTGAGCGCGACGGAGTGAGGAACCGCGAAAAAGCCCTTCCGCACCGCTTCCGTCCCCCCGCGCCTTTGATGCGCCCCCAGGCTAAGGCGCACCGGATCGGGCTAGCGGGGCATGGCGCGCGCCGACATCATCCATGCCGATTTCACGCATTCGGAAGCCGCAACGACAACCGATGCAACGGCAAGGACAGGATGATGAACGACGCGCATCGCTGGTTACACGAACATCCCGAACTGGGATCGGGCCCCATCTCCATCGAACCCTATATCGACCCGGACTGGTATGAACGGGAACGGGAGAAGATATTCAGGAAGGTCTGGCTCTGCGTCGGCCGCGTCGACGAAATCCCCGACAGGGGCGATTACAAGGTCAAGCGCCTCGCCGCCGCCGACACGTCGGTCATCCTGATGCGCGGCAAGGACGATGTCGTGCGCGCCCATCACAATGTCTGCGCCCATCGCGGCAACACCGTCGTCACCGAAACCGGCCCGGAAACCTTCGGCCGCAGCAAGGCGGCCATCGTCACCTGCCGTTTCCACGGCTGGGTCTATGGCGCGGACGGCGCGCTGAAACATGTGCCGAGCGAGGAACGCTTCTACCCATGTTTCGACAGGCAGCGGAACGGCCTCACCCCGATCCATACCGATGTCTGGGAAGGCTTCATCTTCGTCAACCTGGCCGAAAATCCGGACAACAGCCTGACCGATTTTCTGGGCGACTATGCCGCGCATTTCGCGGGCTTCCCCTTTGCCGAACTCAGCTACCAGTTCACCTACCACACCGAACTGGAATGCAATTGGAAGGTCGCGCACGACGCCTTTGCGGAGGCCTATCATGTCGACACCATCCATGCCGGCTCCTTCCCCAACACCTTCTCCACCGGGCTGCAAAATGTGAAGCTGATGGGCCCGCACCGCAGCTGCGCCGTCTGCCTGACGCTGGGCGCGAAACCCACCCCGGTCGCGGGCATCGCCAATAGCATCGCCGGCGCCTCGCTCGTCACCCAGCGCGCCGAAACCATGCTGCCCCCCGCGATCAACCCGGACAAGCGCGACGATTTCGCCTTCGAACTCAGCGTCCTCTTCCCCAACACGCTGATCCACGTGTCGGAAGGCATCTGGTTCACCCACCAATTCTGGCCCATCGCCCATAACCGCACGCTCTGGGAGGGCCGCTATTATGTCCGCCCGCCAAAGACCAACGCCGAACGCTGGGCCATCGAACATGCGATGACGCTCCAGCGCAACGCCTGGCTGGAGGACACCGCCACCATGGAGGACACGCAAAGGGCGATGCAGTCCCGCGCCAAGCTCGTCCAGAATCTCCAGGACGACGAAATCCTCATCCGCCACAGCGCCGCCGTGGTCGACCGATATGTCAATGCGTGAGGGGGAAAAGACCATGACGCAACCCACTTTGCCCACCGGCTTCGAAGACCTCTCCCTTTGCCTCGACTGGAACCTGCCGACGGCCGACCAGCGCCAGCGCAAGCGGCAGGCGTCGAACGCGGCGGAACTGCGCGCCTTCTACGACCGCATGCTGCCCCGCCTGCCGGACGCGCTGGCGGAGGTCGACCGCTTCCCGCTGGGCGCGCTGCCGGAAAGCCACCACCCCCTCTACAATCTCGCCCTCTCGCTGGCCGAGGTCGCCCCGCATATCGAACTATATTCCGGCTCCCCCGGCGTCCCCTATGCGTTCGAGGAGGCGCGCTTCGTCGCCGTCCATGGCGGGCAGGAGACATGGCGCGGGCTGCGCCCGATGGCCGCCTGAATATGGCCCCCCTGCCCATGGAGGAACGGCTGTTCCGCATCGAAGCGCGCCAGGAGATGGAAGGTCTCGTGGCGCGCTACGCCCACGGCGCGGACCGAAGGAACGATCCGGCGATCATGCGACCGCTGTTCCACGCGGACGCCACCTGGTCGGCGGAGGGCTTCGCCACCTTCCACGGCGCCGCCGCCATTGCCCAGGGCCTCGCCCGCATCGCCGCCGAACAGGTGCTGTGGTCGATCCACTATATGGTCGCCCCCCATGTCGAATTTATGGAAGACGCCCGCTCGGCGCGCTGCCGCTGGTATCTTTGGGAACTGTCCACCATGGCCGGGGACTCCGGCCCGGAAGATCGCTGGCTGGGCGGCTGGTACGACAGCCTGACAATATATGAGGAAGAAGAATGGAAATTCACGTCCGTGAAGCTGGACCTGCGCGTGCAGGGCGTGGCGACGCCCCCCTGGGCGATCAAGAAAGCGTTCGCCCCATGATCCGCCTCTGCGCAATCGACGATCTCAGCGAAGACGAAGTGCACCGCGTCGAACTGGACGGCGGCCACGGCATCGCCGTCTATCTGCTGGACGGGGAGGTGTTCGCCACCGACGACCTCTGCACCCATGGCGAAGCCTCGCTGGCGGAAGGCGAGATAGAGGATGGCAAGATCGTCTGCCCCTTCCACCTCGGCAGCTTCGACATCAAGACCGGCGCGGCCTGCGCGGCCCCCTGCTCCATCGCGCTCAAAACCTATGCGGTAGAGATCATCGACGGCGCGGTGCATATCGCGCCCTGATGGTCGGTGCAGCGCTTAAGTCAAACCTCCACCCTGTTCCTGCGAAGGCAGGAACCCAGTCCCGCCGCTGGAACTGGACTCTCACGAGCCACTCGTCTCGTTCGAGTGCCTTCGCAGGAGTACGCTGCGCCTCAATCCCACCGGAACAGAACTGACACGCGCCCGCCCCTCACCCCTTCAACTGCCGCAACGTAGCCGAGGGCCGCTCCCCGAACCGCTCCGCATAGTCACGCGCGAATTTGCTCAAATGGCTGAACCCGCAGGCCAGCGCGACATCGGTCACGCTATGCCCCTCCTCCACGCCGCCCAGCAGCATCTTGCGCGCCAGGTCCAGCCGCACATTTTTGAGGTAAACCATCGGCGTCACCCCGCGAAACCGCCGGAACCCCGCATGCAGCGACCGCGCGCTGACCCCGGAAATCTCGATCATGTCGATCAGGGAGATCGCCTCGCACGCATGGCCCCGCACGAAATCCTCGACGCGCCGCACATAATAGGGCGCGGGCCCGGATGGCGCGCTGTCGAACAGTTCGGAATGATTGTGCGGCACCGCCGCCAGCAGCAGGCGCTTCAGCGTATCCTCCACCGCGCCGCTCGCGCGGGGATGGGTATAGCCCGTCAGCCCGTAATCGATGTCGTCGCAGATAGTACGGACCAGATGGGCAAAGGCCTGCGCCGCCCCCACCAGCGGCACCGGCCGGGTCGAAAAGACCAGATCGTCCGGCCGGAACCCCAGTTCGCTCGCCAGCACCTGCTCCAGATCGGCCTTGGGTATCTTGATGGTGAAATGCTTGTAGCCCGCCTCGAACGTCTGGCGGAAATGCGAATCCGGGGCCAGCACGCACATCTCGCCGGGCGCCAGGCTGAAACTGTCCCTGTCATGGGTGATGAAGGACGTGCCCGTCAGCGAGAATTGCACCAGATAGATCTGCCCCATCTGCGGCACGTCGATGGAAATCCGCCCGAAGGGATTGCCATAATCCTGCGCGTTGAAGGTCAGCGCCTTGAGCTGCGCCTGATTGTGGCGGAAATCGATCGGCGGCCGCCCGCCCTGCACGTCCAGCCTGTGGGGGCAGAACATCCGGCTCATATGCGCCTCGACATCGCCCGCGTCGGTGCTGCTGAACCTGTTCCACTGAACCAGCGGAAGCGCCTCGCCATTCCAGAAGCGGCTCGGCGCAGCCATTTGCGTCAACATGCTCGTCCTCCCTGGCCCGGTCCCCGACCCGGCTTGAAACGCCTGCCTCGCTCCGGTGGACGCTGCCCACCCCGGCGACGGATCATCGACACGGCCCTCCCTCGGCTGCATCGACATCCGGAAAATGACGCGCCGGACATGGCGGTCCCGCGATCCGGAACGCAGCGTGCCGGAAGCGCGGACGACCGCCATTTGCAGGCCGTCATGGCTGGATGTCGTTACAGCCTCGTCCCTTTCGCGATGACACTCTTATTACAGGGCCGGGTCAAGCCTGCCGCCCGAAAAGACCGCGCGATCAGGGCAAGGCCTGCGCTCAGGGGATAGTTGCCGCGGCGATTTTGGCCCAGCTTCGAAGCATCGGCATGGGCTGTCGCCGGCCCGAACGATCCGCAATGTCGATGAGAAACAGGCCGTTGCCCCTCGCCGCCCGGCAATCCGTTCGCGCGGCGCGGCGGCGGCGCGCCCGCGACGGCCCGGAAACGCGCCGGATCGTCGCCCGGCGACCGCGCACAGGGGAGGAGAATCGCATTGAACGAGCAAACGGACGTCCTCATCGTCGGCGGCGGCCATGCGGGCGCGCATCTGGCCATTGCGCTGCGGCAGAAGGGCTTTGCCGGCAGCATCGCCGTGGCGGGCGAAGAGGACTGCCTGCCCTATGACCGCCCTCCCCTCTCCAAGGCCTATCTGGTCGGCGCCGTGCAGATCGACCGGCTGCTGCTGCGGGACAGCGGCTATTGGGACGAACAGCGGGTCCGGTTCGAACTGGGATGCAGGGTCCGTTCGCTCGATCCCGCCGGGCGGCGCGCCGAACTGGACGATGGCCGGACGATCCGCTTCGGATGGTGCGTGCTGGCGACCGGCGGCAGGGCGCGCACCCTGCGCTGCCCCGGTTCCGGCCTGCCGGGCATCCATCATCTGCGCACCGTCGCGGATGTGGACGCCATTCGGGCGGGGCTTCGCGGCGGCGGCCGCGTCGGCCTCGTCGGCGCGGGCTATGTCGGGCTGGAGGTCGCGGCGGCGGCGCGCGAAATGGGGCATGAAGTCGTCGTCATCGAGGCGCAGCCCCGCGTCCTCCAGCGCGTCACCTCCCCCCTGCTCTCCGATTTCTTCGAACGGCAGCATCGCCGCCGGGGCGTCGACCTGCGCCTGGGCGAACGGATTGCGGACTTTTCCGGCGCGGATCGCGTCTCTGCCATCCGCCTGGCCTCGGGCGGGGAAATCCCCGTCGACATCGCCATCGTCGGCATCGGCATCGATGCGGAAACGGCGCTCGCGGAACAGGCGGACATCGCCTGCGACGGCGGCGTGCTGGTGGACGGATATTGCCGGACCTCGGCGGAAGGCATATTGGCGATAGGCGACTGCGCGCGGCACCCCAATCCCCATGCGGGCGGGCTCTGGCGGCTCGAATCCGTGCAGCATGCGATGGATTCCGCCGCCACCGCCGCCGACACCATATTGGGGGCGCCGGCCGAATATCGCGCGCTGCCGACCTTCTGGTCCGACCAGTATGACATCAGGCTGCAATCCGCCGGCCTCAACCGGGATGCCGACGACATGGTCGTGCGCGGCGATCCGGAAAACGGTCCGTTCACCGCCCTCTATCTGCGCGGGGGCCGGGTGATCGCGGTCGACGCCATCAACAGCCCCAGGGATTTCATGGGCGCCCGCACCCTGATCCTGAAGGGCGTCGCGGTCGACCGGACAAAGCTGGCCGATCCCGCCATCCCCGTGAAGATGGCGGCCTGAACGCCCGATCTCCCGCCGAAGGCGGCGGTCGGGGATCGGCCCGCGCCCCTATAAGCGCTCCCGCATCTCCCGCGTCACCTCCTCCAGAAAATCCGCCGCCGCCCGCACCCTGGGCAGCCTCTGCAGATCGGCATGCATCACCAGCCAATAGCTGCGCCACACCTCCATCGACTCCGGCATCGACTCCGGCATCGACTCCGGAAACAACTGCACCAGCCGCTCGTCCTCCGCCGCCGCGAAGACGTGCAGCACGCCCAGCCCCATCCCCGCCGCCACCGCCGCATGCTGCGCGGCGCTGGAACTGGCGCGGAAGACGATGGCCGCGCCGGGCAACAGCTGGTCCAGCGCGATCATCTCCGCGAACCCGGCCAGTTCCTCGATATAGGAAACGAAGACATGACGGCTCAGGTCGCCCCGCCCCGTCGGCACCCCCTCCCGCGCCAGATAGGCTTTCGACGCATAGAGGCCCAGGCGGTAATCGGCCAGCTTGCGGGTCACGAACCGTCCCTTGGGTGGCGGTTTCAGCATCACGGCGATCTCCGCCTCCCGCCGCGACAGGCTGGCCGCCTTGCTTTCGGACGCAAGCTCCAGCGTCAGGCGCGGATGGCGCTCCCGCAACTCGGCCACGCGCGGCGCGATCAGATGGCTGGCAAAGGCCTCCGGCGTGGCGAGCCGCACCGTCCCCTCCACCTCCCGGTCGCGCCCCGCGACGCTGCTCATCGCGGCGAGCAGCTCGCTCTCGATCCGCTCGGCATGGGAAACCAGCGCGAAGGCGGCGGGCGTGGGCGTCACCCCGCGCGGGCTGCGGTCGAACAGCCGCGCGCCCAGCGTCGCCTCCATATTGGTCAGGCGCCGGGCGACCGTGCTATGATCCACCCCGACCCGGCGCGCGGCGGCCAGCATGTTGCCCTCCCGCATCACGGCCAGGAACAGGCGCAGTTCGTCGGAATTCAGCATGGGCAAATCCGCACAACCAATGTGTCCACATACCCGTATATCTGCAAAGCTGACCCGTCTATACCAAAGCCATCCACCGGCAGGAGAGGAAACCGGAAAAATGCGTTCAATTACTCATTTCATTCATGGACAATCCGCCCCGCTCGCCGGCGCCCGCCTGTCCGACGTGCTGAACCCCGCCACCGGCGCGGTCCAGGCGCAGGTCGAACTCGCCACCGCCGCCCATCTCCAGAAGGCGGTGGATTCCGCCCTCGCCGCCCAGCCCGAATGGGCCGCCACCAACCCGCAGCGCCGCGCCCGCGTCATGTTCCGCTTCAAGGAACTGATCGAACAGAATATGGACGAACTGGCCGTCCTGCTCTCCTCCGAACATGGCAAGGTCGTCGCTGATGCCAGGGGCGACATCCAGCGCGGCCTGGAAGTCGTCGAATTCGCCTGCGGCATCCCCCATCTGCTGAAGGGCGAATACACCCAGGGCGCGGGTCCAGGCATCGACGTCTATTCCATGCGCCAGCCGCTGGGCATCGCGGCGGGCATCACCCCCTTCAACTTCCCCGCGATGATCCCCCTCTGGATGAGCGCCATGGCCATCGCCTGCGGCAACGCCTTCATCCTCAAGCCCTCGGAACGCGACCCCTCCGTCCCGGTGCGCCTCGCTGAACTCGCCATGGAGGCGGGCATGCCCGCCGGCATCCTGAACGTCGTCCATGGCGACAAGGAGATGGTCGACGCCATTCTCGACCACCCGGCCATAAAGGCGGTCAGCTTCGTCGGATCGTCCGACATCGCCAATTATGTCTATGCCCGCGGCGCGCAGAACGGCAAGCGCGTGCAGGCGATGGGCGGGGCCAAGAATCACGGCATCATCCTGCCCGACGCCGACATGGATCAGGCAGTGGCCGACATCGTTGGCGCGGCCTATGGTTCGGCGGGCGAACGCTGCATGGCGCTGCCGGTGGTCGTACCGGTGGGCGAGGCGACCGCTGACGCCTTCCGCGCCAAGCTGCTGGACGCCATCGAAACGCTGCGCCCCGGCATCCCTACCGATCCCGACGCGCAATATGGCCCGCTCGTCACCGGCGTGCACAAGGCCCGTGTCGAAAGCTATATCCAGATGGCCGCCGACGAAGGCGCGGAGATCGTGGTCGACGGGCGCGGCTTCTCGCTTCAGGGCTATGAGGAGGGCTTCTATCTCGCCCCGACGCTGATCGACCGGGTAACGCCGCAGATGAAAAGCTATCAGGACGAGATTTTCGGCCCGGTGCTCCAGATCCTGCGCGCCCAGAGCTTCGAGGAGGCGCTCAGCTATCCGTCGAAGCATCAATATGGCAATGGCGTCGCCATCTTCACCCGCAACGGCGACTATGCGCGCAAATTCGCCGCCGATGTCGAAGTCGGCATGGTCGGCATCAACGTGCCGATCCCGGTGCCGGTCGCCTATCACAGCTTCGGCGGCTGGAAGCGTTCGGGCTTCGGCGATCTCGACCAGTATGGCATGGACGGCGTGCGCTTCTACACCCGCACCAAGAAGATCACGCAGCGCTGGCCCGATGGCGGCGCGGTGATCGACCAGAGCTTCGTCATCCCGACGATGCGATAGGCTTCTGCCCGGCAGGGGAACGGAAGCGCCCGCTTGTCCGTTCCCCAGGGTGATGAGCCAGTACCCCGTCACCTTCGATCCCCCGCCGGAGGCTGCCGAATTCTACGCCGAAAGCCTTGCGCATCTGGTGGAATCCGGCATCCCCTTCATGCTGTCGGGCACCTATGCTCTGGGATGCCATACCGGCATCATGCGGCCGACCAAGGATCTGGACGTCTTCTGCAAGCCCGGCGACGCGCCCCGCATCCTCGCTTATTTCAAGGCGCTGGGACATCGCGTCGAATTCGAGGATGAACGCTGGATTGGCAAGGTCTGGCGCGACGGCAATTTCTTCGACGTCATCTACAACATCTCCTCCGCCAGCCTGCCCGTGACGGAGGAATGGTTTCGCGATGTCTCCCATGCGGAGGTCTATGGCACGACGGTGCGGATCACGCCGCCGACCGAATTCATCCTCTCGAAGGTCTTCATCCAGGACCGCTACCGCTATGACGGGGCCGACGTCGCGCACATCATCCTGCGGCAGCATGAACATATCGACTGGCAACGCCTGCTGGACGCGATGGAACTGCACTGGGAAGTGCTGCTCATCCACCTGCTGAATTTCCGCTTCATCTATCCGACGGAACGCCATTGCATTCCGCTCTGGCTGTTCGAGGAATTGCTGGGACGCTTGCAGACCCGCGCAGAGCTGCCCGTGCCCAATCTGCGGGTGTGCCGGGGACGGCTGCTTTCGCCGCGCGACTATCTGGTCGACATCACCGAATGGGGCTTTGCCGACGTGGTCGGCAAGGGGCTGGAGGAGAGCCATGATCGCAACCAGTGAGCCGCGGCCCAAGGACAGCCTTGTCCTCGCCGCCGTCGGGGACCTGCATGTCACCGATGCGTCCGAACATCGCTACCGCGCCATGTTCGAGGAGATTTCGGCTCAGGCGGACATATTGGCGCTATGCGGCGACCTCACCAATTTCGGCAAGACGCGGGAGGCCGAGATACTGGCCGAAGACCTGCGAAGCTGCACCATTCCGACCGTCGCGGTACTGGGCAATCACGATCATGAATGCGGCCAGCCTGAGGTCGTGGCGCAGATCCTGCGCGGCGCGGGCGTGACCGTGCTGGACGATCAGGCGGTCGAGATAAAGGGCGTCGGCTTTGCCGGGGTAAAGGGCTTTGTCGGCGGTTTCGGCCGGGGGGAGCTTGGCGCTTTCGGGGAAAGCGCGATCAAGGGCTTCGTCGAGGAATCGATCAACGAGGCGCGCAAACTGGAAAATGCGCTGCGATCCCTGCGGACGGAACGGACCGTGGCCGTGCTGCACTATGCGCCGGTGGTGGACACGGTGCAGGGGGAGCCGCCGGAGATTTTCCCCTTTCTCGGTTCCTCACGGCTGGCCGAGGCAATCGACAGGTTCGACAATGTCCGCTTCGCCGTCCACGGCCACGCTCATCGCGGCGCCTTTGAGGGGAAAACGCCCGGCGGCGTTCCGGTCTATAATTGCGCGCAGTTCGTGCTGTCGGAGCGGTTCGACCGTCCCTACGCGCTGATCGCCATTTGACGGGCACGCGCCGGCTTCACAGGACGCCTGAACCAGAAGGTCCAGACTGTCAGCGTGCCGAGCAGCGTCATCGCCAGGCCCGACAGGGTCATGACCAGCCTGAACGCCAGACCGCCGACCTTCGCCGCGTGGAGCGGGTAGAGCAGATTATAGCCCTTCACCGCCATCGGCAGCGTCGCGGCATCGCGCGCCGCAACCAGCGCGCCGCTGTCCGCCGCGAACCAGAGGGTGGTGCGACCATTGGGCAGCCATTCCTGCGGCCGCCGCATGCGGAGTGTGATCAACCCATTATCCTTGCGCGGCAGGCTGAGGCTGCGCAACTCCGCATCGGGAAAGCGCGCCTTGGCCGTCATGACCATGGCCCCCCAATCGAGCCCTTCGCCAAGTTTGGCGTCGCGCGGCGGCGGTGGAGCGAGCGCCGTGTCGATCTGCGCTGGCGCCCCCGGCCCGAACAGCAGCGCCGCCATCGGCCGGAACACCAGCACGGCCCCTGTGACCAGCGACAACAGCAGCAGCGGCGCGACGACGACGCCCAGATCGCGGTGATGCCGCACGATCGCCGGGCGGCTCATCCGCGCCGGCCATAGGCGCCATTCGAAAGTCCGCCGCGTGCGCCACCAGAGGATGAGGCCGGTGAACACGAAGAACAGGCCGCAAAGCGCGGCGATGCCGATCACCCAATCGCCCGTCTCGCCGGAAAAGAGATGATGGTGGAAGTCGAACAGCCAGAGTTCGGGCCGCTCCCACTGGCTGCTCCACCGCGTCACCATGGCACCCCGCTGATCCGCATAGGCGCCGCCGCCATTGTCGAACAGCAGCTTCAGCAACCCGAAATCATCGGACGCATAGCTGATCGACTGGGGCCGTCCCGCCTGATCGGCCATGATGCGCTGCGTCACCTCGGCCAGTTGGCGGACATCCTCCACGCGCGGGTCGCCGGCATGGGGAACCAGGGTCCAGGCATTTTTATGCACCAGCAACGCGCCGCTAAGGCCCAGAAGGGCGAGCAGCAGCCCGATCAGCCCGCCGGTCCAGCGGTGGAGGGTGTCGATCAGCTTCACTAGAATCTATAGTCCCATGAGAGGGTGAAATTGCGGCCGCGTCCCGCGAAATAATGGGCGTTGTCATTGGGCCGGACGGTCTGGCTGTAATAATCGATGTAGAATGTGTCGAAGATATTCTGCGCCGCGAGCGTCAATGCCCCGAACCGGGTCTGATAGCGCAGCGACAGATCGGTCACGTCATAGCCGTCGAACCGGTAGAGCGGCGGATAGGCGCCCGGCGTCCGTTCGAACTGCCGCGACAGGAAGAATTGCGTCTGGATGCGCGCTGAAACCGGACCGTGCACATAGCTGGCGGCCAGGTTCAGACGGTCAGGCGAGATATTGGCGCCATCCAGATCGCGATCCACCTTGTCGATGCCATTGTCCGATCCGTCGGTGCGACCGATCAGATGGGCATAGCCGGCCGAGAGGGTCAGCCCCGGCAAAGGCGTCCTGGCCGAGAGATTCAGTTCCAGCCCCTGTATTTCCACCCGCTGACGCTGGACCTCAAACACTCCGCCGCTCTGCACCAGCAGCGATCCGTTCTTGCTGGTCGACCAGAAATAGGCCGCGCTGGCGTCGATCGGGCCTCGCTTCACTTCGAATCCGATCTCCCGGTTGTTGGAGACGATCGGGCTGATATTCACATAATCGTCGATGTCGACGCCGGGCGTGGCGACTGCCCGGGCGATCCGGCCGACATCGGGCACGGTATAGCCCTCGGCATAGCTGGCATAGGCGCGGATGCCGGCCCAGGGTTCCAGGATCACGCCACCATTGAGCAGCGTATCGCTGAAAGTCGGCCTGCCGCCCGCGACGTCGACGCCGCCGCCATAGGTCCAGAGGGTGTGATAGTCGTCGATGCTGATGCGCACATCCTCATGACGCAATCCGCCTGCCACGCGCAGCTTCTTGTCGAACAAGGCCAGATTGAACTGGGCGAAGGGCGCGAGGCTGCGATAGTCGGTCGGCGGCACCCAGGTCCGACCGGTCGCGATCAGCCGCTGTTCGGTCAGGTCATAGAGCGCGTCAAAGCCGATGGTGGCGGTCAGCGCCTCGAACCCCGGCATCGCGCGTTCATAACTGATCTTGCCGCCATATTTGCGGCTGCGGTTCTGCGACTGGTCGAACAGCGTGTTGACAGGCGCGATGCGCGGGTCCTGGAAGCTGGCGATCGGCGCCACCTCCCCGCCATAGGTGTCGCGCGAACGGTTGAAGAAGAGCTGGGCGATGAAATTGCCACCCCACAAGTCGCCGTCGGTCAGCGTCAGCGCCGCGCTTTCTGTGCGGTTCGCGGCAGGAACGCCCGGCGGCGTGCCGCGCACCGAACTGGTCGGGCGGTCGACGCGATAGTCACCGTCCGCTGCGACATAATCGCCCTCTCCCTTCAACTGGAAGCGGCTCATGGTCAGGTCCAGCCGCGCGCTGTCGCTGAGCGCATAGCCGAAGCGGCCGAACAACGACCAACTCCGGCTATCCTGCGTCTCGCCCTGGGTCAGGTCGGTGCCGACGCGATTGCCATGGCCGTCGTAAAAGGCGCCGCGCTTCTCATAGGCTGCGCCCACCGTCGCATCCCACCGCCCGGAACGCCAGCCGATCAGCCCCGCCACCTTGCCCCCGATGCCGTCGCCATGAAAGTCGGTGTCGGCATTGCCCTGCACCAGCATCCGGCCGGTCAGTCCATCCGCCTGGGGCGGCGCAACGGTCACCTGGTTGACGATGCCGCCCGTGCCGCCGATCCCCTGCAGCGCATTGGAGCCGTAGATCAGCTCCACCCGGTCGATGAAGAAAGGATCGATGGTGAAGCCATCCCTCGCTCCGTCGCGCAGCGGAGCGGTCTGCGGAACGCCGTTGATCGCATAAAGCGGCGAGCGGCCGCGCAGCGTCTCCCCCGCGCCGGACAGCTTCTGCCGCGTCGGCGAGAAGGAGGGGGTCAGCGCGGACACCGCATCGACGATGGACCCGCCAATTGCGACCTGCTGGTTGAGCGTTTCCTGATCGATGACGTCGATGGTCATCGGCAGGGCGTTGGCGGGCAGGATCGTGCGCGCCGCGGTCACGATGATCGGGCCGGCATCCTCGGCTGCAGGTTCGGACTGGGCCAGCGCAGGCTGGCTCAACAGCGCGAGCGCGCCGGTGGCGAACAGGACAGACGAGCGGATATGCATTCTTTCCCCCATAAGGCTGCTCGTCCGCTAGCCAAATGAGCAGGATGTTGCAAGTCATTAGCAGTATAAGAAGGGTTTTGCGGGTCGGCCTGCGTGCACCCTAGCTTTCGATCAATGCTTTCAGGGCCTTTAGGTCGCGGTTGATCCAGCGGATGTCGGCGGCGAATCGGTCATCGTCCATGTCGGGTTGGCGGAACAGCGTCAGCATGACTTCCGCCCCTTCGCCATTCTGCACGACGCGCAGCGGGACAAACACCTCCTCGCCGTTGCCCAGGTCGACATGATGATCCATCACGCCATAGACATTATGTGGCGTGAAGCGGATGCGGATCGGCCCTTCGGGGCCATCGGCCAGCCAGTGCGCGCCTTCCTGCCGCAAGCCGGATTCGGCAAGGCCCGACGCCCAGCGCGGGAAATATTCCGGCCGCCAGATGATTTCGTAAAGTGCGCGCCAATCGCGGGCGATGGTGATGCTGAAGGTCCGGGCGGGCAGCATGTCGCTCTCCAATGAATCGTTGCGCGGGGCCATAGCATGGGATGGACGATCTCGCCCTTGCGTTCCGGCCGATATGGGACGAACATCCCTGCTTCCAAGCGACCGGCTTCATCAAGAGAGACGGATGGATTGGAGGAGAGCCAGGATGAGCGGCTGTTACACCCGGGCCATCGCGCTCGTCGGACCCGCCGGGGCGGGCAAGACCAGCCTTGCCGAAGCGATGCTGTTCATAACCGGCGCGATCCCGCGCCAGGGATCGGTTCAGGCGGGAAACAGCACGGGCGACGCCAGCCCGGAGGCGCGCGAACGGGGCAGTTCCACCGAACTCAACCTGATGCATTTCGAATGGATGGGCGACCGGTTCGCGCTGATCGACGTGCCCGGCGCGCCGGGCTTCGCCGCGGATGGCGCATCTGCGCTCGACATGGCCGACCTTGCCGTCGTGGTGATCGATCCCGATCCCGAGCGCGCCGCGCTGGCCCAGCCGGTGCTGCGCAGGCTGGAGGGCGCGGGTATCCCGCACGCCTTGTTCGTCAACAAGATCGATCAGGCGCGGGGCAGCATAGAGGACCTGTTGACGGCGCTCGCGCCGATGAGCGCCGCCGCCCTGGTGGCGCGCCAGATCCCGATCCGCGCCGGGGACCGAGTTGCGGGCTTTGTCGACCTCGCGCTGGAGCGCGCCTATCATTATGAGGCGGGCAGGAAATCGCAGCAGGTCGCGCTCGCCCCGCATGTGAAGGACGATGAAAGCGCGGCGCGTTTCCACATGCTGGAACAATTGGCCGACCATGACGACCTGTTGCTCGAACAATTGCTGTCCGACGAACAGCCCAGCCTGGAGACCGTCTTTGCCGATCTGGCGCGGGAGACCGCCAGCGGCCTGATCGTCCCGGTGCTGTTCGGTTCCGCCTCCAACGGTTTCGGCATCCGGCGGCTGCTGAAGATGCTGCGCCATGACACGCCCGCGCCCGCCCGGACGGCGGAGCGACTGGCGATCAGGGGCGAAGCGGCGCAGATCTTCAAAATCTCCCATGCGGCGACGGTCGGCCGGCTGGCGCTGGCCCGCATCTTCGGCGGCGCGCTTGCCGACGGGGCGGAGATGGCCGACGGCAAGGGGCGGCCATTAAGGCCCGGCGGATTGTTCGCGATCCAGGGCATGGCGACGGCGAAGATCCCGGCGGCCGAAGCCGGCTCCATCGTCGGCATCGCCAAGGTCGAGGCCGTTCAGGCAGGCGAGCTGATCGGCATGGCCGGCACGGCCCCGCAGACCGGCCTGCCGGTGGAGAAGAGGGCGGCGAACTGCGCGCTGGCGATCGCGGCGAAGGACCATAAGGACGAGGTGCGGCTTTCCACCGCCCTCAACCGGCTGGCCGAAGAGGATGCCGGGCTACACTGGGACCAGGATGAAGGTTCGCGGGAGACCCTGCTGCACGGCATGAGCGAGGACCATCTCGCCGTCGCAGTCGACCGGCTGAAGCGGCGTTACGGCGTCGCCGTGTCCGTTCAGGCGCCGACGATTGCCTATCGCGAATCGATCCGCAAGGCCGTGACCCAGCGTGGCCGCCACAAGAAGCAATCCGGCGGCCATGGCCAGTTCGGGGACGTCGTGCTGGAAGTCCGTCCTCTCGAACGGGGCGAAGGCGTGCGTTTCGAGGAACGGATCACTGGCGGCGCGGTGCCCCGGCAATATATTCCGGCGGTCGAGAAGGGCGTGATCGACGCCGTCGCAAGGGGGCCGCTCGGCTTTCCCGTCGTGGATGTCTGCGCGGTGCTGGTGGATGGATCGTTCCACAGCGTCGACAGTTCCGAACTCGCCTTCCGCACCGCCGGGCGCATCGCCATGGCCGACGCCCTGGCGGCGGCGTCACCCTATCTGCTGGAACCGGTCGCCCATGTGACGATCATGAGTCCGGGCGCCGCCACGTCCCGCATCACATCCGCCATTGCGAGCCGCCGGGGCCAGATGTTGCGGATGACGACGCGGGACGGCTGGCACCATTGGGACGTGCTGGAGGTCCTCCTCCCTGAGGCTGGGTTGCAGGGGCTGGAAGCCGAGATCCGCTCGATGAGCCAGGGCATGGCGCATTATGAGGCGCATTTCGATCATCTGGCGTAGGTCAATGCGAAGCTGGCCGACAGCATCGTGCAGCGGGCGAAGGAGCCGGCTTAGAGCCAATCGACATTCAGATGATGACGAGCCGAAAATGGCGGTTTTACGTCGAAGTTCACAGTGTACGCGCACGCGTGCCAGCGCGCGCGTATGCGAAGGCGGGATTTTGATCGGACGTTTCAAAGAGGGACGCGAGATAGCGCGGCAGGGACGGAATAGGACAGGCCGAATGGGCCCTGTTGGAGAAATAGGATGTTTTTGGAGGAAGCTGTTGCGGTTGGGTGCGCATTTGAGGATGGCCGCGCGCAGACGCAATGGGAACGGGCCTAGGCTCAGGACCCAAAGCGGCGGTCCGGCGCGCCTGCGATCAGGCCGGGCTGAGCCCCTTCACCACGAAGGGCAGGCATTCCCCGTCCGGGTCGGTCAGGGTCAGATAGGCGCCCGGATGGATGGCATGCGCGTCCAGCCGATAGATTTTCTCGTCATCCGCCTCCCCCGGCTCATAGGACAGCGCCCAGCCATGCCGGGTGTGCAGCAGCGTACCGTGCCGGTCCGGCTCATTGGGCCAGAACCGCCGCGCCGTCGCCAGTTCGGGATGGATGCGATATTCCCTTTCGTCGATCACGCCGCCGCTGCCGAGCGGCAGGCGCAGGACATAGCTTCGCGCTGCCGATCCGTTGGGAAAGGCCGGCGTCCGGGCAAGTTCAAGGCGTATGGTCGTCCAACTCATGACCATTGCAATCGGATTCCGCGGCGGAAAGAGATATAAGGATTATTCCTGATGGCGACCGCGCCGGGGCAGTCCTAGCCAGAGGGTGAAGAGACGCTTGCCGGGAGACAGACGATGAAATCGGTCCTGCTGCACATTCATGAAGATCATGGCGCGGAAAGCCGCTTGCAGGCGGCCTGCGATCTCGCCCGCGCATCGGGCGCGCATATCCATTGCGTGCAGGTGACCGCCATGCCGGATTTCGTGGCGGCCGACATGTATGGCGGCGCGTCCATGGCCCCCGCGATGATGGCGGAGCTTTACGACATCGATGAAAAGGCGCGAATGCGCACCGAGGATCGGCTGCGCCGCGAGGACGTGAGCTGGGACTGGCGCCATGTGGAGGGCGATGTCGTCCATGGCCTGCTGTCCGCCGCGACGCTGACCGACGGCATGATCGTCACGCTGCCGTCCGGGCCGCGCCGGGAATTCGCCGACCCGCTGCATCTGGCCGCCGATCTGGCGCTGGCCGGGCGGGTTCCCGTGATCGCCGTGCCGCAGGAGGCGAAGTCCTTTCCGGTGACGGGCCGCGCCGTCGTGGCGTGGGAGGGCTCGCAGGAAGCCTCCGCCGCGCTGCGCCTGTCCGTGCCGCTGCTGAAGCTGGCGGAGGAGGTGCATGTCGTGACGGTCGAGGAAGCGGGCAAATATCCCTTCCCCGCGACCGACGCGCCCGAATATCTGGCCCGCCATGGCATCAAATGCCAGTTCCATAGCTGGCCGCAGGATGGCCGGACCGTCGAAGCGGCACTGAAGGCTGCGGTCGGCACGCTGAAGCCGGACTGGGTGGTGATGGGCGCCTTCGGCCATAGCCGGCTCAGGGAAATGGTGTTCGGCGGCGTCACCCGCGCCATGTTGCGCGAGATACATGTTCCGCTCTTGCTGGCGCACTGAAGCCACGGCATGGTGGGAGCATGGCGGTAGCGGACGATGAGACGGAAGGCTTGACGCAGCGCGAGCACAGCCTGGAACAGGCGCTGCTCGGCTCGATCCTGGCGACCGTGCCGGACGCGCTGATCGTCATCGACATGCACGGGCAGATCGTGTCCTTCAGCGCGGCGGCCCAGCGCATGTTCCAATATGCCGAAAGCGATGTGCTGGGCGAGAATATCTCGATGCTGATGCCCTCCCCCGACCGGGAGAGGCATGACGGCTATATCGGCCATTATCTGTCCACGGGCGAAAAGCGGATCATCGGCATCGGCCGCCTGACCAGCGCGCGGCGGCGGGACGGGTCGACCTTTCCCATCGAACTGTCTGTGGGCGAGGTGCAGGACGAGGGGCGGCGGCTGTTCACCGGCTTCATCCGCGACCTGACCGAGAGCCAGCAGGCCGAGCGGCGCGTGGCGGACCTGCAGGCGGAACTGGCCCATGCGGGCCGCGTGACGGCGATGGGCACGCTGGCGTCGGCCCTTGCGCATGAACTCAACCAGCCGTTGACCGCCATCGCCAATTATCTGGAGGCGGGGCGCGACATGCTCGACGCCGAGGGTCCGGTGGACCGCGATCTGCTGCGCGAGGCGATGGCGGAAAGCGCGGCCCAGGCGCTGCGCGCGGGGGAGATCATCCGGTCCCTGCGCGAGTTCATCAAGCGCGGCGAGACGATGCGGCAACCCGAACCCCTGCGCCTGTTGCTGGCGGAGGGGGCGGCGCTGGCCTTCATCGGCGTCGACAGCCGGGGCCTCGATATGGACATCAGCGTCGATCCGCGCGTCGACAAGGTGCTGGTCAACCGGGTGCAGTTGCAGCAGGTCATCATCAACCTCACCAAGAACGCCGTGGAGGCGATGGCCGGCAGCCCGGCGCGCATCCTGCGCCTGTCCGCCATCCCCGGCGAAAACGGCAGGGTCGAGGTGATCGTTGCGGACAGCGGGCCGGGGCTCGCGCCGGAGATGTCACGCACCCTCTTCACCCCGTTCACCACCACCAAGCCATCCGGCATGGGCGTCGGCCTGTCGATCAGCCAGACCATCGTCGAGGGTCATGGCGGGCGCATCTGGGCCGGACCGTCGCAATGGGGCGGCACGGCCTTCCACTTCACCCTGGACGCAGCGGACTAGAGCATTTTGAAGTCGGCCGGCACGGCTGACGGGCTTGCAAAATGCGGCCAACAAGAAGGACCATAGCATGAGCGAGCCATTCCCCATCTATGTCGTGGACGATGACGAGGCGATCCGGCGGTCATTGTCCTTCATGCTGAAGACGAGCGGTTTCGCGGTGAAGCTGTTCGACGGCGGCCTGCCCTTTCTGAAGGAGGCTGCCGACCTGGAGCCGGGCTGCGTGCTGCTGGACGTGCGGATGCCCGACATGGACGGGCTGGCGGTGCAGCGCGAGCTGCGGGCGCGGGGCATCATGCTGCCCGTGGTGATCATGACGGGCCATGGCGACATCGACATGGCGGTGACGGCGATGAAGGCGGGCGCGAGCGACTTCATCGAAAAACCGTTCGAGAAGGCAGCGTTGCTGGGCTGCGTCGATGCCGCGCGGCGGGTGGCCGTGGCCGACCGTGGCGCGAGCGCGCGGGCGGACGATGCGCGGGCGCGGCTCAACATCCTGACGGAGCGGGAGCGCGAGGTGCTGGACGGGCTGGTGGAAGGGCTGCCCAACAAGACCATCGCCTATGACCTGGGGATCAGCCCGCGCACGGTGGAAATCCACCGCGCCAACCTGATGCAGAAGCTGGAGGTGAAAAGCCTGGCCGAAGCGCTGAGGATCGCCTTCCATGCGGGAGCGGAGAAGGACGAGGCGTAGATCGGGCTGGCGCCCGGCATGGCCCCGGCCGAAAACCGTCAGCCCGTCAATATCGCCCATGCCAGCAGGATACAGCCCATGCCCGCCGCCACGGAGACCATGCGGCCCCAAGGCAGCAGCTTCTCCAACGCCACCAGCAGCGTCAGCAAAGCGATCCAGGCCAGGTTCATGGTCCCGCCCACGAACAACAGCGTCATCAGCATCCAGCAGCAGCCGACGCACCAGGCGCCGTGGATCATCCCCATGCGGAAAGCGCCGGTCCATCCCGGCCGATAGTGGCGGCTGAGGAATTGCGCGGGATTGCGGCACTGGCGCAGGCAGGCGTCCTTCCATGGGCTGATCTGATAGGCCCCCGCCCCGATCAGGAGCGCGGCCGCCAACGGGCGGCTGGATGTCGCCATCGCCATGGGGGACAGCATCGCCATTGTGGCCAAGCGCCACTGCGCCAGCGTGGCTGTCAGGGAGAAAAAGCCCCAGACCAGCAGATAGCCCAGGGTGAAGCTCTCCGTCGCGGGGCGCGTGGAGGCGGGTGCGGCGCGAGCGTAGAGGAGGACCATCGGCGCGGCGGAGGGGAGCATCATCGCGATCATCATCACCCACCACATGGCGAACGTCACGACGAACTGCGCGGCGGTCCATGGCATGTCGCCGGGCATCATCATCGCCAGCATCGGGTCTTCCGCCAAGCCGGCCGGAAGCAGGGAGGCGGTCGGCGCCATGCCCATGCCCGCGCCCGAAAGCAGCCAGCCCCAGGCCACAAGGATCAGCACCGCAAGCGCGACAAGCGAAATCAAGCGGTGCCGGGCGAGCACCGCGCTAAATGCCGGCACCGTCAGCCCCTGACGACGCCGTGGCTGTCGAGGTGGAGATAGGCGAACTGGCCGTAGCTCGCCGCATGGTCGAGCCGCATCGGCGCAATCGAGCGGCTGGCGCCGGAGCCGACCTCCGCCACTTCATATTCGAAGCCGTCGGGCAAGTGGATCTGGGCGCGGATTTCCGATCCGTCCACCGGGCTGCGGATCGGTTCGCCGTCCATTTCCAGATGGCCCGGGATGCGCAGGCGGCCCTTGCGTCCTTCCACGTCGACCTCAAAATCGACAGGAACGAAGCTGGGTTCATGCATGGTGGCGATGGTGGAAGCGAAGACGGCGAAGACCGTCGCCATCGGAGCGGTGTCGCCGCCGGTCATGATCGTCAGCAGGGCATTGCGCTGCGCTTCCGTCGCCCGTTCGTCGACGAAGGCGGCACATTCCCCCTGCCCTTCATGGATCGGGCCGGGCCAGCGGAAGACCGCGGCGATATTGAGGCCCGACAGGTCGGTACTGCCGTGGCGCCCCTCATCGATGGCGAAGCCGAAGGCGGCCTGGCAATGCCCCTTGTCGGGCAGGCCGCCGAACTGGCAGTTGCAGCCATATTCACAGTTGCAGTTGGCGAATTCGCGGCCCTTGAGCATCCAGTAGACCATGGTCCGACTCCCCTGACAGCCGGAAGACCATAGCAGATTCACGCGGCCGCGTCGCGCTTTCGGCGGAAGGGATAGAGGAATTGCGCGCGATAGCCCTGGGGCACCTGTTCGGGCACGCCATAGCCGGTCGGCCATGCGCTGTCGGGCAGATGGTGGGTGCCGAACAGGCGGTCCAGCAAAGGGAAGTGGATCGCGAAATTCTTGTCGACCGCGACCTCCTCTATCGCATGATGCCAGTGGTGGAAGCGCGGCGTCGCGACGATGCGGCCGAGGCGGTTGAAGTCGCCGCGCAGATTGGCGTGGAGCAGCGAGGAGTAGATGTAGACGAAGCCGATATAGGCCTGCATCACCGATGGCGAAAAGCCGAAGGTGAGCAGCGGCAGTGATGTCACGCCGCGCAGGGCGATGATCTCGAAGAAATGCATGCGCGCGCCGGCGAGCCAATCCATGGACCTGGCCGAATGGTGCACGGCATGGAAACCCCAAAGGAAGGGGATGCGGTGGAAGGCGCGATGGAACCAATATTGGACGAAATCGGTCAGCAGCACCACTTCCAGGAACTGGAGCGGCCAGGGCTGGCCAGCGATCATGGCGCGGATGCCTGCGAGGCCGGCGGTGTTGGCGTTGATGAAGCTGGACGGCGCCAGCGCGAGGAAAGTGATGAGCTGCACCATCATCGAGCTGATCAGATAATAGAACAGGTCCTCCCGCCATTCCTGTCGGAACAGGCGCTGCTGCGCCCTATGTGGGAAGAGGCGCTCGATGGGGGCGAACATCAGGCCGGTGGCGACCATGTTGACGGCGAAGAAATCGACGCCGAAGAACACGCCCCAATCATGGGTCTCACGCGGCTGGACTTCCGCTCCGCCCAGCAGGGTGGCGAGCAGCGCGACGATGAGCGCGGTGACGCCGATCGCTTTGCGTGTACGCAAAAGCAGGCTGAGCAATGCCAGGGCATAGCCGCCGATCAGCAGCGCATGGACCATGGGACGCAGCCCGCCCCATGCATGCAGCGCCGCCAGTTCGGGCGTCGAAAACCAGTCGGGCCAGCGTAGCGCCATGACCAGACAGAGCCCGGTGATGCTGAGCAACAGCGCGAAGAAGCCGGAGAACCAACCGCTGCCGAGGCGCCGCACGGCAAGGGGCGATTGCAGGTCGCGTTCCAGACTGTCGAACCAGTTTGCCATGATATGTCCCCTTTACCTCCGGCTTGCCCCGCCTGCCGTGCCTGCTGCCTATGTTAAAGCTTCGCCCCTGCCGCCCTCAAGCTTTCCTTGACCCGCGCGGTGGCCATTTCGAGAGGGGCCGTCTCGCCCAAAAGGGCGAAGCTGCCGTTGAGCGCGAAGGTGCAATGGCCATGCACCGTCGCCACCAGCGAGCGGGCAAGGCGCGGTGCCACGTCCTTCGCATCCGGCGGCAGGACAGCCGCGACTTCGCGCACGACGACCTCCGTAAGGCCGGCGCGCTGCCGGGCATAATCATCCGGCATGGGCACGCCAGGCGGCAGGCGATGGTCGTAGATCGCCATCCAGATGTTCGTGTTTTCCGATGCGAAGCGGAAATAGCCCTCCACCAGCGCGGCGATCCTGTCCTGCGGCCGGCTGGCGAGGCGCTGTTCCAGAAAGGCGGCCCAGAGGTCGAAGGTACGTGTGTTGATGGCGACGATCAGCCGGTCATAGCTGCCGAAGACATTGTAGAGCGTGCCCACCGAATAGCCGATGCGCTTCGCCACCTCCCGCGAGGAGAATTTGGCGAAACCGGACTCGGCCATGTGGCGATGGCCTTCCTCCAGGATGAGCGCCTCCAGTTGTTCGCGGCTATGGTCGGATCGTCTGCCCATGGACAAGCGGATAGAAGATCAATTGAACGCTGTCGAATTATTTTATTGAACAGTGTGTAATTTTTGGGTAGCTGAGACTCCATTGGCTGGGTTTGCAGGGGTTCGACTCATGCTTGTGACGCTGGTTCTGCTGGTTTTCGGAGTGATGCTGTTCGACATGCGCGGGCGGTTGAAGGCGGCCGAGCATAGGTTGGCGCTGCTGGAAGGGGGGATTGGAGACGCGCCCTTCCCCGCTCGCTACCGGCGCGCCGACGGGGATGGAGATGACGATGCCGGGGTGAAGACGGCGGCGCCCGCAAGCGTCGTGGAGCGGCGGGTTGCCATAGACACCGCTCCGCCATACCCCATACCTGCGGTCGTGATCGACCGTCGATCCAGCGAAGGCGGGACTCACTCTCCTGCGCGGTCCGCTTCGGATGAGGTTCGGGAGATCGATGCCCCCTTTTCCCCGGATGACGGGGAAAAGGGGGAAGGCATCGATATGGCAGCCGAGCGCCCGGCCCGCCCCTCCTTCAGCTTCGAGGACCTGTTCGGCCGCCGCCTTCCGATCTGGGCGGGCGGGGTGACGCTCGCCGTGGCTGGCGTGCTGCTGGTCAAATATTCGATCGATGCAGGGCTGCTCGCGCCGCTGGTGCGAGTGGTTCTGGGACTGCTGTTCGGCGGAGCGCTGATCGGCGGGGCCGAGGCGGCGTTGCGGCTGGAGGATCGGGTCCGTGACGCGCGGGTGCGGCAGGCGCTGGCGGGTGCGGGGTTGGCGACGCTCTATGCCGCGATCCTGGCGGCGCACATGCTGTATGGGCTGGTCGGGCCGGGCACTGCCTTTGCGGGGCTTGCGGGCGTGACGGGGCTGGCCATGGCGCTGTCGCTGCGCTTTGGCGCGCCGAGTGCGCTGCTGGGGCTGGTCGGCGGTCTGGCGGCGCCCGCCCTGGTCGAGGCGGGGCAGCCCAATGTGCCCCTACTAAGCTGTTATCTCGCGCTGGCGGTCGGTGGGCTATGCGTGCTGTCGCGCACCCAGCGCTGGATGTGGCTGGGGGTGAGCGCGCTGGTCGGCGGGGCCGGCTGGGGCGTCGTCATGCTGGCGATGGGCGCGCTGGATTGGGCATCGTCGCTGTCGGTGGGGTTGCTGGTGCTGATGCTGGGGATGGCATTGCCGGTCCTGGCCTTTTCCGGAACGCGGGCCGCGCTGCTGCGCATGGGCGCGGCCGTGGTGGCGGCGGGCCAGATGGCGGCGCTGGTGGCGACGGGCGGCTTCGGCCTGCTGCAATGGGGATTGTTCGGGCTGCTGTCGCTCATGCTGGTGTGGCTGGGGCGGGACGCGGCCTTGCGGCCGCTGGCGGCGATCGGCGCCGGTGTCGCGCTGCTGCTCGCGGCGGTGTGGCCGCAGCCGGAAATGGGTCGCTTCGCCCTGGTGATGCTGGGCATGGTGGCGATTTATGGCGGCGCGGCCCTGCTGCGGGTCTGGCGCGGCGCTTTGGTCGAGGCGGGACAGATCGCAGGACTGGCGCTGGGTGGATTTGCCGTCGCGTTGGGGCAATGCTGGCGGGTCGGGCTGGACGGGGAATTCGCCCTGCTGGCGCTGGCCGCCGCCGGATTGCCGGGCGCGGCCATGGCGATGGGCTGGCGATGCGGGACGCGGCGGGAGGATGCGCGCTTCGTGACGCTGGCGAGCGCCGCGGCGCTGCTGCTGGTGGTGGCCGGCGGGCTGGGGCTGCCGGAGTGGAGTCTGGCCATGGTGATCGCTGCGGTTGCAGCCGCGCTGCTGAGGTTGGCGGCGCTGGCGGAGGACCGGCGGGTCGAATGGAGCGGCTGGGGCTTCGCCTTCGGCGCGCTGGTGGTTCTGGCCGGATCGGACGATGTCGTCCGGCTGTGGGGAGAGGCGGCGGATGAGCCGGGCTGGCAGGGCGTGATGCGTTGGGCTGCGGGAGCGGCAATGGCGGCGCTGTTCGCCTGGCGGGCGCGCTTTGCCGAGGGGCGGATGGTCGCGCAGGGCGTGGCGGTGCTGCTCGCCTATGGGGCCGTGGCGCAGACGGTGCCGGCGCTCTGGGTGCCGGTGGGACTCGCGCTGGGGCTGGCCATGCTGGCGGAAGGAGCGCGGCGGCTGGCCGTCGGGCGAATGGCGCCCGCCCTGGGGGTGGCCTTGGCGCTGGTGGCGCTATGGGCGGCCTGGCCCCTGGGAATCTGGCTGGGCCGGGTTTTGCTGTCGCTGGTGGGTGAACCCGTGCTGGTGCGGGACTTGCCCGGAATAGGCGAGGTGGCGCGGCGGATCGCCTTGCCGGCGATGGCGCTGGGCCTTGCCCTGTGGCGGGGCGGTTCCGCCGTGGATGCGGTCGGGCGGCGGATCGGCTGCTGTGTCGCGGCGGTGCTTGGCGGAGTGGCGGCGCATGTCGCATTCAAGCAGCTTTTCGCTTTGGGGAGCCTGGCGGAGGTGACGCGCCTCGCCCTGGCGGAGCGCACGCTTTGGGAGGCTGTGCTGATGGGCCTGGGTTTCGTTGCGTTGCGGGGCCGGATCGCGCTGGCCCGATTCCATCCGTTGCGGAAAGCCGGGGAGAATGTGGAGCGCGCGGTCGGGACATGCCTCATCGCGGCGGGATTGGGGCATTTGCTGGTTTATTCGGTGGTGCTGCATAATCCGCTCTGGTTTCCGCAGGCGGTGGGGCGTTGGCCCCTCCTCAATCTGCTGCCGGTGGTGCTGGCCCTTGCCTTCGTGGCGCTGAAGGTGGCGGATGGCTGGTCACGGCGGATGGCGGATGGCGTGCGGATGGCCTTGATCGCGCTGTTCGGCGTGGCGCTGCTGCGGCAGCTTTTCGTCGGATCGCTGCTGACCGTGCGCGGAGTAGGCCAGGTGGAGGATATTCTCCGTTCGGTGCTCGCATTGGCGCTCGCCATCGGCTTCCTGCTCTGGGGCATCCGCGGGCAGGCGCAGGCCGCAAACGCCAGGGACTGGCGCATCGCTTCGCTGCTGCTGATGCTGTTCGCCGTGGCCAAGGTGTTCCTGTTCGATGCGTCCGGGCTGACCGGGCTGCTGCGGATCGCATCCTTCCTTGCCCTGGGCTTCAGCCTCATCGGCATCGGATGGCTCTATAATCGCCTGTTGCGGGAGCCGGTTAACAACTCCGCGACTATTGCTGCATAATGCGTGAAGGACGGGGGTAAGAAAATGTCCGCACCTGATCTGTCTTTGCTGGGTAAACGCCGTTTTGCGCCCTTGTTCGTGGTGCAGTTCCT
Organism: Sphingobium sp. PNB; assembly: GCF_019873065.1. Taxonomy (NCBI): domain Bacteria; kingdom Pseudomonadati; phylum Pseudomonadota; class Alphaproteobacteria; order Sphingomonadales; family Sphingobiaceae; genus Sphingobium; species Sphingobium sp. PNB. The sequence goes on along the minus strand of NZ_JAINEZ010000045.1, from coordinate 5,121 downwards.
GGGCGCGTTCAACGACAATCTGTTGAAGTTCGCGCTGCTGTTCCTCGCCAATTTCAGCCTCTATCGGGCCGAGCCCGACAAGGCGGAGATGCTGGCGACCATCGCCACGGGCCTGTTCATCCTGCCCTATTTCCTCTTTTCCGCGCTGGCCGGGCAATTGGCCGACGCCTGGGACAAGGCGAAACTGGTGCGGGCGGTGAAGGCGGCGGAGATCGTCATCATGGCCCTCGCCGTCACCGGATTCTGGCTGGAATCGGTGCCGGTTCTGCTGTCCTGCCTGTTCCTGATGGGGCTGCATTCGACCATCTTCGGGCCGGTCAAATTTTCCATCCTGCCGCAGCATCTGCGTGCCGACGAGATCATGGGCGGCACCGGCCTGATCGAGGCGGGCACCTTCCTTGCGATATTGAGCGGGCAGTTGCTGGCCGGGGTGATCCCGCCCTGGGAAGCGGGACTGGTGGCGGTGGGGCTGGCGACGCTTGGCTTCCTGGCCAGCCTGGCGGTGCCGGCCGCGCCGACCGTGGTGCCGGGCCTTCGGATCGAGCGGAACATCTTCAGGAGCACCTGGCATATATTGAAGGCGGCGCGGCATGGGCGCGGCGTGTGGCTGTCGATCCTGGGGATAAGCTGGTTCTTCGCCGTGGGCGCGGTATTGCTGGCGGAGTTCGCGCCGCTGGTGAGCGGGGTGCTGAAGGCGAAGCAGGAGGTCGCGACCTTCTTCCTGCTGATCTTCTCGGTCAGCGTGGCGCTGGGGTCGATGCTGGTCAACCGGCTGCTGGGCGGGCAGGTTTCAGCGCGCTTCGTGCCGGTATCCGCGCTGGCGCTGGCCGGGTTCATGATCGACCTGTGGCTGTCGACCGGTTCCTATGCGCCGATGCATTCGGGCGCTGGCATAGCCGAATTCGTCGGGTCGCCGGGAAGCTGGCGGATCATGGTCGATCTGTTCGGCATCGCCTTTTCAGGCGGCATGTTCATCGTGCCGCTCTACGCGATCCTCCAGACGCACAGCCCGCGCGAGGAACGGTCGCGCACCATTGCGGCCAACAACATCGTCAACGCGGCGGTCACGGTGGCGGTCGTCACGGCGGTGACGGCGATGCTGGCGCGGGGCGAGAGCGTGCCCGGCGTGATCGGGGTGATGGGCTTCGCCACGCTGGCGGTGGCGCTGATCAGTTGCTGGCTGCTGCCGGAGACGGTGATCAAGGCGATCGTGCGCGGGATGTTGCGGCTCTGCTATCGGGTGGAGGTGCTGGGCGCCGGGAATATGCCCGGCGTGGGCGAACCGGCGGTCGTCGTGGTCAACCATGTGTCCTTCCTGGACGGCCTGCTGCTGGCGGCCTTCCTGCCGGGGAAGCCCACCTTCGCGGTGCATACGCGGATTGCCAGGGCGTGGTGGGTAAAACCGTTCCTGTCGCTGTTCGACGCCTTTCCGGTCGATCCCACCAATCCGCTGTCGGCCAAGGCGATGGTGAAGGCGGTGCGCGAGGGGCGGACGCTGGTGATCTTTCCGGAGGGGCGGATCACCGTCACCGGCGCTTTGATGAAGGTGTTCGACGGCCCCGGCATGGTCGCGGACAAGGCCGACGCGCCGATCATTCCGGTCCGGATCGACGGCGCGCAGTTCACGCCCTTCTCGCGGCTCAGGGGCAAGGTCCGGCTGCGGCGCTTTCCCAGGATCACGCTCACCGTCCTGCCGCCACGCCGCTTCGCCATCGAGGGCGAGATGACGGCGCGGGCACGGCGCGCGATCGCGGGGCGGCGGCTCTATGACGAGATGAGCCAGATGATGTTCGCGACATCCGACACGGACAGGACATTGTTCGAGGCGCTGCTGGAGGCGTGCCATGTGCATGGGCGCGGGTCGGCCATCGTCGAGGATGTGAAGCGCGAACCGCTGAGCTATGGGCGGCTGGTGACGGGGTCGCTGGTGCTGGGGCGGGTCATGGCGCGTTCGACGCGGCAGGGCGAGGCGGTCGGCGTGCTGCTGCCCAATGTCGCCGGGGTGGCGGTGGCCTTCTTTGCCTTGCAGGCGGGTGGGCGGGTGCCAGCGATGCTGAACTTCACCGCCGGGCTGGCTAACCTGAAGGCGGCGTGCACGGCGGCCGGCATTCGGACGGTGGTGACGGCGCGGGCCTTTGTCGAGCAGGGCAAGCTCGGCGATGTGGTCGCGGGGCTGGAGGCGGAGGGGATCGCCTTCCTCTGGCTGGAGGATGTGGCGGCAGGCATTGGAACCGGGGCGAAGCTGCGCGGGTTGATCGCCAGCCGCTTTGCCGCGCGCGCGCATGGGCGGCTCAAGGTTTCGCCGGACGATGCGGCGGTGATCCTGTTCACCAGCGGGTCGGAGGGGCTGCCCAAGGGCGTGGTGCTGACGCATCGCAACCTTCTGTCCAACTGCCGGCAATTGGCGGCGAGGATCGACTTCAATTCGGCCGACGTGGTGCTGAACGCCCTGCCGGTATTCCATAGTTTCGGCCTGACCGGCGGGACGTTGCTGCCGATCTTCCATGGGGTGAAGACGCTGCTCTATCCCAGCCCGCTGCATTACCGGATCGTGCCGGCGCTCGCCTATGACGCCAATGCGACCATCCTGTTCGGGACCGACACCTTCCTTTCGGGCTATGCGCGGATGGCGCATGGCTATGACTTCTACTCGCTGCGCTACATCTTCGCGGGCGCGGAGCGGGTACGGGACGAGACGCGGAAAATCTATGCCGAGAAGTTCGGGCTGCGCATCCTGGAGGGCTATGGCGCGACCGAGGCGGGGCCGGTGATCGCGGTCAACACGCCGATGCACTTCCGCGCCGGGTCGGTCGGGCGGCTGTTGCCGGGGATAGAGGCGCGGCTGGACGATGTGCCGGGGATCGAGGAAGGCGGGCGGCTTTCGATCCGGGGGCCGAACATCATGGCGGGCTATATGAAGGCCGATGCGCCGGGCGTGCTGCAACCGCCGGAAGGGGGCTGGCACGATACCGGCGACATCGTGACCATCGACGATCAGGGCTTCGTGACGATCCGGGGGCGTGCGAAGCGCTTTGCGAAGATCGGCGGCGAGATGGTCTCGCTGCCCGCCGTGGAGGGCTATGCCTCTGCCGTGTGGCCGGATGCGGACCATGCGGTGGTGACGCGGCCCGATGCGCGCAAGGGGGAGCAACTGGTGCTGTTCACGACCGCGCGGGATGCGAAGGCGGCCGCGTTGCAGGCCTGGGGGAAAGCGCATGGGGTGGCGGAGCTGGCCCTGCCCCGGGACATCCGCGTGCTGGATGCGCTGCCGCTGCTGGGAACCGGGAAGACCGACTATGCGTCCATGACCCAGATGGCGGCCGGGTAGGACAGATCCTTCCTGCGCCGAAGGCATGGGAAGGATTGGGTGTTGGTGGAACGGCCTTCTCATCTGGTGCGGCGGTTGCTGGTGCGCCAGGTGCGGGGCGTGTTCCATGACAGCGCCCGGGGAGAGGCGCCGGTCGTCGCTTCGGACCGGGCGCTTTATCCGCCGGGGTCGGTGATCCGGCGGGTGCATGGCGACGTCACCGGCATGATGATCGGCGGGGTCGGCGCATTGCTGCTCCAGATGCTGCATCCGGCCGCCCTTGCCGGGATTTGGGACCACAGCCGGTTCCGTGACGACATGCTGGGGCGGTTGCGGCGGACGGCGCGGTTCATTGCCGTCACCACCTATGCCGAACGGGCCGAGGCGGAGGAAGCGATCGCGCGGGTGCGACAGGTGCATGAGCATGTGCGTGGGACGCTGGCGGACGGGACGGCCTATGCGGCGGGCGATCCCCGGCTGCTGGCCTGGGTGTATGTCTGCGAGGCGACGAGCTTTCTCGACGCGTGGATGGCCTATGGCGAACCGTTCATGCCGCTGGCGGAGCAGGACCGCTATTTTGCCGAGGCGGCGCTGGTGGCGCGGGCCCTGGGGGCCGATCCGGTGCCGGACTGCCGGGCCGAGGCGGTGGCGCTGATGGCGCGTTTTCGCGGCGAGCTGGCAGCGACGGAACGGACGCGGGAGGTGGCGCGGATCGTGCTGCGGCAGCCAGCGCCCTCGCTGGGGCTGATGCCGGCGCAGGCGATGATGATGCAGGCCGCGGTGGCGCTGCTGCCGGGTTGGGCGCGGCGGATGCATGGCTTTTCGATGCCGGTCGTGGCGCGGCCGCTGGTCCGGGCGGGGGCCTTTGCGCTGGCGGGAACGATGCGCTGGGCGTTTCGCGGCGAAGATTGATCGCCGCCCCCCGTGGGGGCTGGAATGACGGAAGCGGGGTTCAGGCGTTGAAATGGGCAACGAGGGCGTAGCGTTCGCCGGGGTAGAGCAGGCGGGCGTAGGTGATGCGTTCCCCGCCGCGCCAGGTCCAGCGTTCCAGCGCCAGGCAGGCGGCGTTTTGCGGGACGTCGAGGGCGTCCGCCGTCTCCGGACCGGCGTTGAGGGCGGTGATGCGATGTTCCGCCTCCGTCCAGGGAACATGGGCGAGCAGCCAGGAGCCGGGAGGTTCGGCGCTGAAATCCACCTCGGCCGCTTCGGGAACGGCGCGCAGGTTGATGAGGCGGGTTTCCGTCGCATAGGGCAAATCCTGGACGAAGTGGCGGCATTCCAGAGCGAGCAGATCGCCGTCTGGCACGCGCAGCAGCGCCTTGTCTTCCGCGCTTGCCCGGCGGCGCTCGCGACGGATGAGGTCGAGGCGGTAGCTGAGGCCCTGCCCTTCCACTTCGGCGCGGATGTCCGGGATTTCCAGCGCGGCACGGTGGAAGCGGGGCGCGGCGACGAAGGTGCCCGCGCGCTTTCGGCTTTCGAGCAGGCCCGACTGCACGAGCGCGCGCAGCGCCTTGTTCACCGTCATGCGGGAGCAGCCATAGGCGTCCATCCATTCCGCTTCGGTCGGGATGCGGTGGCCGGGGCGCCATTCGCCCGACATGATGCGGCTTTCGATGTCGCGGCGGATGCGGCGGTGGAGCGGGGTCAATCGAGCAGGGCCTTGAGGAGTTGGGTGTAGCGCGCCTCTATGGCGGGGCGGGCGTGGTGGAGGCCTGCGGTAACGCGCCTGACGCCGGCGCACCAGACGCTATCGATCTGGGCGCGGGCGAAGATCCAGCTGTCGAGCAGGCGGTCGCCGGAGCGGGCGGCGGTGG
>NZ_JAINEZ010000044.1:0-41147 GCF_019873065.1 Sphingobium sp. PNB | reverse complement strand
TTTTGGCCAATTCAGGACATTCCCCTCCCGCCTGCGGGAGGGGAATGTCCTGAATTGGCCAAAACCTACCCCCTCCACCTCAGGCCGGTTGATTTTTGCCGCCTCACCCTTTATCCTCCCCCCCTCGCGGACCGGGCCCCTCTGGCGCGCTTTTCCCAGCGCGTGATGTCGGACCGCATCGGACTATCCGATGCGCATGGCGGTCTGGCTCACCCCATCCCCCATTCATGGCAGCGGATTTCTCCGATCGACCTTTGTCGTTGAACGAGAGGAGCATATCCCATGGAATTTCTCGTCACGGACTGGCTGGGGACGCCCGCCTGGTTCTGGCTCGCCTTTTTCGCCATCGTCGTGGCGCTGACCGCCTTCGACCTTGGTTTCCTGCACAAGGAGAACAAGGAAATCGGCATCAGGGAGAGCCTGAAACTTTCCGTCTTCTACATCAGCATCGCCTGCGCATTCGGCCTCTGGGTCTGGTTCGTCCGCGGGCCTGAGCCGGGCATGCAATATTTTACCGGCTTCTTCATCGAGAAGGCGCTGTCCATCGACAATGTCTTCGTCATCAGCCTGATCTTCTCCACTTTCGCGATTCCGGCGAAATATCAGTATCGCGCGCTGCTTTGGGGCATTATCGGCGTGATCGTGCTGCGCGGCCTGATGATCGCGGGCGGAGCCATGCTGCTGCACCAGGCCTATTGGGTGCTGTACCTGTTCGCCGCCTTCCTGATCTTCACCGGCATCAGGATGATGTGCACCGGGGACAAGCCGATGGACGTCGGCAACAATCCGGCGATCCGCTTCATTTCCCGCCATATGCGGGTGACGCCGGAGCTGCATGGCGAGCATTTCCTGGCGCGCATGACCGATCCGAAGACCGGCCGGGCGGTGACGGCGGCGACGCCCCTGCTGCTGGCGCTGGTGGTGATCAATTTCGCGGACCTGGTGTTCGCGGTGGACAGCGTGCCCGCGATCTTCGCGATCACGACGGACACGTTCATCGTCTATACGTCGAACGTGATGGCGATATTGGGCCTGCGGGCGCTCTATTTCGCGCTGGCGGCGATGGTGCACCGCTTCCACTATCTGAAATATGCGCTGGCCGCGATCCTGGTGTTCATCGGAGCGAAGATCTTCGTGGCGGACTTCCTGCTAGGCGGCGACAAGTTTCCGCCGGTCCTCAGCCTGGGCGTCACCTTCGCGCTGATCGGCGCGGGGGTGGGCTGGTCGCTGTGGAAGACGCGGGAAGAGGGAAGGCGGATGGCGTAAGCGACACCTCGGCCTTGCGTCCGGACCTTATGCCGGGAGATGGATCCCCGCCTGCGCGGGGATGACGGACATGGGTTGGAGGCGGTCAGGAGGTGAGGAAGCGGGCCGCGACTTCGGGAGGAACCCGGAGGATGCGGCCCATTTCCCGGTCGATGATCGCCCAGGTGGACTTGGCCGCGACCTTCACCTTGCCGTCCGGGCCGGTGAATTCCATATGCCGGTCGAAACGGGCGCCGCGCGGGCCTTCGGGAATCCAGGTGCGGGCGGTGACGGTTTCGCCTTCCCGGACATTGCCGCGATAGTCGATCTCATGTCGGGTCACGACCCAGACATAGGCGTCGAGATGCTCCGGCGCGGCGTCGCGGGTCCAATGCTCGGTGGCGACCTGCTCCATCCACTGCACCCAGACAGCGTTGTTCACATGGCCCAGAATGTCGATATGCCCGGGACCGGCGGTGAATTGGGTGGTGTAGGTGGAGGGCATTATCCTCTCCCTCCGTTCGGGCTGAGCCTGCCGAAGCCCCTTCCTTCTTCGAGAAAAGAGAGCCCCTTCGACAAGCTCAGGGCGAACGGAGGAGAGGCGGGCGCCTTCATGCCTCGTCGATGCCCAATTGCCAGAGGATGAAGGCGAATTCCTCCGCCGTTTCGTGGAGGCTTTCGAAGCGGCCCGACTTGCCGCCATGGCCCGCGCCCATATTGGTCTTGAGCAGCAGGATGTTGCCGTCCGTCTTCGTCGCGCGCAGCTTCGCCACCCATTTGGCCGGTTCCCAATAGGTCACGCGCGGGTCGTTGAGCCCCGCCGTCACCATCAGCGGCGGATAGGCCTGGGCGCTGACATTGCTGTAGGGATCGTAGGACAGGATCGTCTCGAACGCCGCCTTGTCCTCGATCGGATTGCCCCATTCGGGCCATTCGCCCGGCGTCAGCGGCAGCGTTTCGTCCAGCATGGTGTTGAGCACGTCCACGAAGGGAACATGCGCCACCACCGCGCCCCACAGGTCGGGGTCCGAATTGATGACTGCCCCCATCAACTCGCCGCCCGCCGATCCGCCGGAAATGCTGATCCGTCCCTTCGAGGTGTAGCCACGCTCGATCAGCCCCTTGGCGACGTCCACGAAATCGGTGAAGGTGTTGGTGCGCTTGTCGAGCTTGCCGTCCAGATACCATTGCTGGCCGAGGTCGTCGCCGCCCCGGATATGGGCCAGCGCAAAGGCGAAGCCCCGGTCCAGCAGCGACAGGCGGCTGGTGGAAAAGCCCGGCTCCATCGCAATGCCATAGGCGCCATAGCCATAGAGATGCAGCGGTGCGCTGCCGTCGCGGGGCAGATCCCTGGGATAGACGATCGACACCGGGATCGGCGTGCCGTCGCGGGCCGGGATCATGAGACGCTCGGTCGCGTAGCGGGTCGCGTCATAGCCGGAGGGAATCTCCTGCACCTTCAGCACTTCCAGCTCACCGGTGGCGAGGTGATAGTCGTAGATGGTGTCGGGCGTGACCATCGATTCATAGCCGATGCGCAGCTTCGTCACGTCATATTCGGGATTATCGTCCAGCGACGCCGAATAGCTCGCCTCCGGGAAGGGAATGCGCCTGGCGCTGTGGGTCGCATAGTCGCGCAGTTCGATCTGGTCGAGGCCGTCCTGCCGCCCCTCCGTGACGTAGAAGCCCTTGAACAGCGTGAAGTCGGTCAGGTAGAAATGCGCGTCCGGGGCGATCACTTCGGCCCAGTCGCCGGGATTTTCCAGCGACGCCTTCGCCAGCCGGAAATTGGGATGCGTGTCGTTGGTGCGGATGTAGAGCGTGCCCTCATGCTCATCCACCTCATATTCGCGGCCCGGCTTGCGCGGGGCGACGAGCAGCGGCTGGGCGGCGGGATTGTCGGCGGGGAGCAGCCAGACCTCGCTGGTCACATGGTCGCCGGTCGCGATCACGATCCATTTTTCGGATGAGGTGAGGCCGACCGAGACGCGGAAGCCCTCATCATCCTCATGGAAGAGTTCGACGTCGCTTTCCACCGGCTGGCCCAGCCAGTGGAGGCGGGCATTGTCGGTGCGCCATTGTTCATTGGCGATGCCGTAGAGCAGTCCCCTGCTGTCGCTCGTCCAGACCAGCGAGGATAGGGTATCGGGGATCACCTCCGGCAGGATTTCGCCGGTGAAGAGGTCCTTGATCCGCGCCTCGAACCGTTCGGAGCCATTATTGTCGATGGCATAGGCGAGGTAGCGGCCGTCCGGGCTGACCGACAGGGCGCCGAGGCGGAAATAGTCATGCCCCTCCGCCAGCGCGGGTTCGTCCAGGATGAGCTGATCCTCGGCGCCGTCGTCCCGGGCGGCCACGGGCCTGCGATACCATTTGCGATATTGGGCGCCGACCTCGAACGCGCGCCAGTAGATATAGTCGCCGTCCTTCTGCGGGACCGAGCTGTCATCTTCCTTGATGCGGCCCTTCATCTCCTCGAACAGGCGGTCGGTCAGCGCCTTGTGCGGCTGCATCGCGGCCTCGAAGAAGCCATTCTCCTCCTCCAGATAGGAGAGCACGTCCCTGTCCTTCACCTCCGGATAGCCGGGATCGCGCAGCCAGGCATAGGGGTCCTGCACGGTGATGCCGTGACGGGTGAAGCTGTACGGGCGGCGGGCGGCGGCAGGGACTTGGGCGGGAACGGTCATTCAATGTCCTGATCTGGCGAAACTGTGCTGGTCTGCTTATGTTGGCGGCCATAGGCCCTGCGCAAGAGGGCCGGCAAGTCCAAGGGAAATTTGATGTCTAGCTATGAAGACCGGCTGAAAGCCCTGCGCGCCCAACTGGTGCGCGATGAATTGCATGGCTTTGTCGTGCCGCTGACCGATGAGCATATGAGCGAATATGTCGGCGCCTATGCGCAGCGGCTGGCCTGGCTGACCGGTTTCCAGGGATCGGCGGGCAGCGCGGCGGTGCTGCCGGAGGAGGCCGCGATTTTCGTGGACGGCCGCTATACCTTGCAGGTGCGCGAGCAGGTGGATGGCGCGCACTGGCAATATGAGAGCGTGCCGCAGACCTCCGTCGCAGCGTGGCTGGGCGAGCATGCGCCGGTCGGCGGACGGATCGGCTATGATCCCTGGCTGCATACGCGCGCCTGGGTGAAGGCCGCGAGCGAGGCTTTGGCCGAACGCGGCGCGGAACTGGTGGCGGTGGACACCAATCCGGTCGACGCCATATGGCCTGACCGCCCCGCGCCCAGCGACGCCAAGCTGGTAGTGCATGAGGACCGCTATGCCGGGCAGTCGGCGGCGGAGAAGCGGCAGGCCATGGCCGACTGGCTGGTGGCGAAGCATGCCGATGCGGCGGTGCTGTCCGCACTCGATTCGCTGGCCTGGACCTTCAACATCCGGGGCAAGGATGTGGAGCGGACGCCGGTCGCGCTCGCCTATGCCATCGTCCATGCCGATGCGACCGCGGACCTCTATGTCGCGCCGGAGAAGATCGACGAAGCGGTGGTGAAGCATCTGGGCAATGCGGTGCGGGTGCATGACCGCGAGGCGTTCGCGGATGCGCTGGCGGGCTTTGCGGGCAAGACGGTCGCCGCCGATCCCGAACGGGCGGTGGCGGCGATCTTCACGGGCCTGGAGGCCGGCGGCGCGCATGTGCTGGCGTTGCGCGATCCGGCGGTGCTGCCCAAGGCGGTGAAGAACCCGGTCGAGATCGCCGGGCACAAGGCGGCGCAGGCGCGGGACGGCGCGGCGCTCAGCCGTTTCCTGCACTGGATCGCGACCGAGGCGCCCAAGGGCGGCGTCGACGAACTGGGCGCGGCGGCGAAGCTGGAGACGTTCCGCAAGGAGACCGGGCTGCTGGAGGACCTGTCCTTCGACACCATTTCCGGAGCGGGCCCCAATGGCGCGGTGGTGCATTACAGGGTGGAGGAGAAGACGAACCGGCCGATCGAGACGGGCAGCTTCTATCTGGTCGATTCGGGCGGGCAATATCGCGACGGCACGACCGACGTGACCCGCACCGTCGCCATCGGCACGCCGACGCAGGAGATGAAGCGCCGCTTCACGCTGGTGCTGAAGGGGCATGTCGCCCTTGCCCGCGCGCAGTTTCCCAAGGGGACGCGGGGCGGGCAGCTCGACGTGCTGGCGCGTCAGTTCCTTTGGGCGGAAGGGCTGGATTATGCCCATGGCACCGGGCATGGCGTCGGCAGCTTCCTGTCGGTGCACGAAGGGCCGCAGCGGATCGCGACCTTCGGCGGCGGGGACGAAGCGCTTCAGGCGGGGATGATCCTTTCCAACGAGCCGGGCTATTACAAGACCGGCGAATATGGCATCCGCATCGAGAATCTGGTGCTGGTCGAACCCCGCGACGTGCCGGGAGCGGAGCGGGAGATGCTGGGCTTCGAAACGCTGACCTACGCGCCCATCGACCGGAATGCGATCGCGACGGAGTTGCTGACGGACGAGGAGCGCGCGTGGCTGGATGCCTATCACGCCCGGGTGCTGGAGATCGTCGGCCCGCAGTTGGAGGGCGGTGCGCTCGAGTGGCTGAAGGGGGCCTGCGCCCCGCTATAATGGACCGGAATTACCCCTTGGCGCCGTCGGGGTGTCGGGGGTTTCCGCGTCGCGCGATTCGCGGGACTGTGCCTTGCGGCGACGCAGATTGTCCCGCAACGCCTGCGCCAAGCGCTCTTTCCGTTCGTCCTGACCGTTTGTCATGGCCCGCCCATAATCAAATTGCATCTTCTGCCGCAAGCCGCCTTGACATGGCGCGAGGAGGCAGCCATAGGCCCGGCTCCGCCGGCGCGATAAGCCGGATGGAACTGAAAATAGTGCTGCCGTAGCTCAGTGGTAGAGCGCATCCTTGGTAAGGCTGAGGTCGCGAGTTCAATCCTCGCCGGCAGCACCATTTTTCCTGATCTGTCTGTGATGCAGATTTTCCCAAAGCCGAAATAAGCGCGTGGTTTGAACGGGTGCGCCAGTATCGTCGCGGAGCCATCACCCGGATGGCAGTGGACGATATACCGCAAGCCGGCCAAATATATACCGTCATTCCCGACGGTCATAGGCCTATGGAATATTGGGGAAATGGTGCCCGGGGACGGAGTCGAACCGCCGACACTGCGATTTTCAGTCGCATGCTCTACCAACTGAGCTACCCGGGCACGGGCGACGGTGAGGACCACCTGTCGTTTGGTGAGGCGTGCCTATAGGCATCAGGCCGGGGTGCTGTCTACCCCATCTTCGTCACTTTTTTTCATCTCGTCCGAAGCAGGTGCGCCGGGGACGCGGTAGCCCTCGCCCAGCCATTGCAGAAGGTCGCGATCGCGGCAGGCCTTTCCGCAGAAAGGGCGGGTTTCAGGGTGCGAGGGCTGGCCGCAAATCGGGCAGGAGGAGGCTTTAGGAGACATGGCCGGCCGATATGGTCAGTGCCGCGTCCGCCTTCAAGCCGATCACGCCGCCGCGCCGTTTGGCGAGCTGTTCGATCCAGTCGGTCGCCTTGTGCAGGCGGTCGATGATCGCAGGCGCGGCCGTGATCGTCGCCGGGCCGCCATTGCCGTGGCGCTCGGCGCGGCGCAGCAGCGCCAGGGCCGCCGTCTCGACCGGGTCGGCGCGGAGCAGTTCCATGAGGTTCATGCGTTCCCGGCGGCGGATGATCTGGACGAAGCCGAAGCCGTTGACCGCCGTGCGCTCGAAGGGGAGCGGCAGATATTTGTCAATCTGAGCGGAGGCGACGGCGCGCTCGTCCTTGTTGTTCATCGTCGGCAGGTCGATGCCGATCGATCCGGTCAGGCCCATGCGGCGGATCGCCTGCGCCGCCAGCTTCGCGCCCTTGGGGCCGAGCTTGGCCGGGGGCAGGGAGCCGTCGACGTCGATCAGGATCATCGCGGGCGTGGGGAAGATGCGCAGCGCCGCTTCCTCCGTGCCGATCTCGCCGGAGATCGCCTCTTCCATCAGTTCGCTCCAGCCATGGGCTTCGAAGCGGTCTTCCTCATGCGCGGGGCAAGGGACGATGGGCAGCCCGGTGGCGCGCAGGCGCTGGAGCAGGCTTGGGGCAGGATGCGCCTTGGAGCCGGGCTGGGCGATGCGCGCCTTGGCGAGCTTGGCGCGCCCTTCCTCCGGGATGGCTTCGCGCAGGATTTCGAGGAGGATTGTCGCGCCCTCCGCGATCTTCGGCGGGATGGGTTCGACCAGAACCTCTTCGCCGGAGATCAGGCGGGCGATGCCGCGCTTCTTCGGGATGACGGTGCGGATCAGCTTGCCCTGCATCACCGCACCGGCACGGGCGGCGTCGCTTTCCCGTTCGATCTGCGCTTCGACCAGCCGGCCCTTTTCGATCAGCGCGGCGCGGGCCTCGCCAATGCCTTCTTCGTAGAGCCATTCGGCCATGTGCGGTTAGTCCAGTGGATAGCCCGCTGCCTTTAGCAGCGCGCGGGTTTCGTAGAGGGGCAGACCCATGATCGCGCTGTGGCTGCCCTGGATGGCGCGGATGAGTCCGGCGGCGCGGCCCTGTATCGCATAGCCGCCCGCCTTGCCGCGCCATTCTTCAGAAGCGATATAGGCTTCGATTTCGGCGCGATCGAGCCGTTTGAACGTGACGATATTGGTCGAGAGGCGGTGGCGGGCCTTGCCCTCCGCGTCGATCAGGGTGATTGCGCTGAAGACGCGATGGCGGCGGCCGGACAGGAGTTGGAGGCACTCGCGCGCTTCGGCTTCCGTTTCCGTCTTGGGCAGGATGCGGCGACCGGCGGCGACCACCGTGTCGCCAGACAGGACCAAGGCGCCGGGGTGACGCCCTGCCACCAGCGCGCCCTTTTCGGCGGCGACGCGAGCGGCGTAGGCGGCGGGAAGTTCGCCCTTCCGGGGTGTTTCGTCGAGGTCGGCCGGGTCCACCGCGTCCGGAGACGCGCCGATCTGACCCAGAAGTTCACACCGTCTGGGAGAAGCCGAAGCAAGGATGAGCCGCATGCGTGAGGCGGCTTATTTGAAGCGGTAGGTGATCCGACCCTTGGTCAGGTCGTAGGGAGTGAGTTCGACCAGCACTTCGTCGCCCACCAGCACGCGGATGCGGTTCTTGCGCATCTTGCCGGCGGTGTGGCCGAGGATCTCGTGATCATTTTCAAGCCGCACGCGGAACATGGCGTTGGGGAGAAGCTCCACAACCTGTCCGCGCATTTCAAGCAGTTCTTCTTTTGCCATAATATCCTGGAAAGCCGAAAAATCGCGCCGCCATAGCGCCAAAATGCGGAAAAAGAAAGTCAGGCGGGACGTCCGAACTTTTCACCGGCTTTTTGAAGCACCGCGAAGACGTGATCGAGCTGATCTGCGTCAAGGCAATAGGGCGGCATCAGATAGATGGTGTTTCCCAGCGGCCGCAGCAAGAGGCCGTTTTCATGGGCAAAGGCGCGCAGGCGCGGCGCGACGTCGGACAGATAGCCGGCGTCCGGCGTGATCAGGTCGATGGCGGCGATGGCGCCCAGCCGGCGAGGCCCCGCAAAGGCGGGATGCGCGCCGAGTTCTTCGAGTCGATCCGCCATGGCCTGACCGAGAGTCGCGATGCGGCCAAGCACATCCTCCTCCCGCCAGATGGCGAGATTGGCGGCGGCGGCGGCGCAGGCTATGGCGTTGGCCGTGTAGCTGCTGGAATGGTAGAAAAGGCGGGCGCGGTCGGTGGACCTGTGCGCGTCGAAGATGCGCGGCGTGGCGAGCGTCGCGGCGAGCGGGATCGCGCCGCCGGTGATGCCCTTCGCCACGGCCATGATGTCCGGCACCACGCCGGCCTGATCGCAGGCGAAAAGGGTGCCGGTGCGGCCCCAGCCGGTCATCACCTCGTCCGCGATGAAAAGGACGTCGTGGCGCGCGCAGATCGCCGCCATGTCCCGCAGGACGGAAGGCGGGTAGATCAGCATCCCCCCTGCCCCCAGGATCAGCGGTTCGACGATGAAGGCGGCCGGCCTTTGCGCGCAGGCGGCCTCCAGCGCGTCGAGCGTCGCCTGTTCCTTGCCCTCATGGGGAAAGGGGATCGTGTCCACATCGAACAGCAGCGGCGACCAGGCGGCGTTATAGACCCCGCGTTCCCCCACCGACATGGCGCCGATGGTGTCGCCATGATAGCTGTGCTGGAGGACGAGGATGCGGTGGCGCGGGTCGGAAAGGCCGTCCAGCGCCCGGTTGTGCCAGTAGCCAAGCGCCATTTTCAGCGCCACTTCGACCGCCGTGGAGCCGCTGTCCGAGAAGAAGACATGAGCGAGAGGGTCGCGATCCGCGGCCCTGGGGGCCAGTTCGATCAGCCCGCGCGCCACCTCCTCCGCTGGTTCATGGGTGTAGCCGGCGAAGATCAGCTGGTCGAGCCGCCCGGCCTGCCCGGCGATCGCCGCGGCGATCCGGGGATGGCAATGGCCGTGGGTCGTGACCCACCAGCTTGAAATGCAGTCGATCAGCGTGCCGCCGTCGGCCAGATGCAGCAAAGCCCCCTCGGCCCGGCGGACGAGGGGGATCGGCTCGTTCAAGCCATGCTGGAAAAAAGGGTGCCAGACGGGAGAGGTCATGGCCGCTGCTTAGGCCGATGACCTCTCCCAATGCAATGATGCTTCCAACGCCGCGCTTACTGGGCGGGCGGCGCGGCCGGCGAAGCCGGAGCCGCACCGGCCGCAGGCGCCGCCGGAGCGGCGGGCGCGGACGGAGCCGCCGCCTGGATCTTCTGCTGGAGCGCGGGGTCAGCCGCAGCCGCCTGGCCGATCTGGTTGAACTTTTCCGGCGGAATGCCGGACGCCTGAAGCGCGGCCAGCATCTTGGGCTGCTTGTCGGCTTCAGCGATGGACGTATCCTGCTGAATCTTCGTCACCTCGACCGCAGCGGCGGCGAACTGCTTGATCTCCGCATCGCTGAACGTGCTCGCGCCCGCCGCCGCTGGAGCAGCCGGGGCGGCGGGAGCGGCAGCGCCCTGCGCCAGCGCCGGGCCTGCAACCGCCAGCGCGATCGAAGCCATGCCGCTTTTCAGAATGATTGATTTCAGACCCGTCAAAATGCTTCTCCTCAAACTTGCACAGACTTTGAACGCCAAGCTGAGGAAGAGGTTGAACCGATTAAAGGGCGATCCGACAAAATGTTGCATTTGAGAGACGGTCAACAAAGAAAATGCGGTTAATCGCCTGTAACTCACGATTCATCGTCCGATGAAATCATTACGTAGCAAGAACGAAAAATGGGGCCGGAATCACTTCCGGCCCCGGTCCATATCCTTACCAGATCTTCACGCGATCTTGCGGTGCAAGATAGATCTTGCCGCCTGCATCAGGCTTGAAAGCCGCATACCACTGATCGAAGTTGCGTACGGTGTCGGTACGATATTGCGATGGCGAATGGGGATCGGTGACGAGCCGCTGGCGCAGATTGGGTTCGCGATAATTGCGCCGCCACACCTGCGCCCAGCCCAGGAAGAAGCGTTCATCGCCGGTGGTGCCGTCGATCACCGGCGCGGGCTTGCCGCCCAGCGACGCATGATAGGCGTCCAGCGCCACCGCGACTCCGGCCAGGTCCCCGATATTCTCGCCCAGCGTGAAGGCGCCCTTCACATGCGCGCCCGGGAAGGGTTCATAGGCGTCATATTGCTTGACCAGCCTGTCGGTCAGCGCCTTGAAATTGGCGACGTCCTGATCGCTCCACCACTGGTTGAGCTTGCCGGTCTCATCATATTTCGCGCCCTGATCGTCGAAATGATGGCTGAGCTCATGGCCGATCACCGCGCCGATGCCGCCATAATTGACCGCCGGATCGGCATGGGGATCGAAGAAGGGCGGTTGCAGGATGGCGGCGGGGAAGACGATCTCCACCATGCCGAAATTGGCGTAGGCGTTGATCTCCATCGGGGTCATGCCCCATTCCCAGCGGTAGATGGGCTTGCCGAGCTTGCCCATCTGATAGTCGAACTCATACTGGTTCG
The DNA here is from genome assembly GCF_019873065.1 of Sphingobium sp. PNB. Taxonomy (NCBI): domain Bacteria; kingdom Pseudomonadati; phylum Pseudomonadota; class Alphaproteobacteria; order Sphingomonadales; family Sphingobiaceae; genus Sphingobium; species Sphingobium sp. PNB. The sequence goes on along the minus strand of NZ_JAINEZ010000044.1, from coordinate 29,972 downwards.
ACCGCAGCGCATTGCCGAACAGGTCGCCGCGCTGCATCGTCAGGCCGCTATAGTCGCGCCATTTGTCGGGATAGCCGATCTTGGGCGTGAAGGCGGCCAGCTTCTTGTGGGCGCGGGCCTTGGCGGCGTCGCTCATCCAGGTGAGACCGTCGATGCGGCGGCCCATGGCGGCGATCACATTCCTGACGAGCTGGTCCATCGCCGCCTTGGTTTCGGGCGGAAAATATTTGGCGACATAGACCTTGCCCACTTCCTCTCCCATGGAGGATTTGAGGAAGTCCACCGCCCGCTTCCAGCGCGCCTCACGCTCCGGCGTGCCTGAGAGGGTGGTGCCGTAGAAGGCGAAATTCTCATTGGCGACCGCGTCCGGCAACTGGTCGGCAAAGCCGTGCAGCGTGCGCAGCAGCAGCGCGTCCTTGAGTACGCCGACCGGGGTCTTGGCGATCAGCGCGGCTTCCCCGGCCACGGCGCTGGGCTGCGACACCAGCAGATCCTTGGGTGCGAGCCTGTTGGCGGCGAAAAAGGCGGCGAAGTCGAAGCCCGGCGCGGCCTTTTGCAGATCGGCCAGCGTCATCTTGTTATAGGTCTTGTCGGCGTCGCGGCTGTCGACCTGGGTCCAGTGGACCTTGGCCACGTCCGTTTCGAACGCCATCAGCGCGGCGGCGCGGGCCTTGGCATCACTTTCTCCCGCGAGGGTCAGCATCTTTTCCAGATGCGCGACATAGGCGGTGCGGATCGCCGCCATCTTGGCGTCGGGTTCCAGGTAGAAGTCGCGGTCGGGCAGGCCCAGGCCCGACTGGTGCAGGACGAGGATGTAGGTTTCCGGGTCCTTGTCGTCCTGATTGACGTAGAAGCCGAAGGGGCCGTCTATGCCGGCGCGGGCGGCTTCGGCGGCGAGCCGGGCATAGGACGCCTTGTCCTTCACCGCCCCGATCTTCGCGAGCCACGGCTTGACGGGGGTCAGGCCCTTCTTCTCCACCGTCGCGGCGTCGAGATAGCTGGCATAGGCATTGCCGATCTTGCTGTTCGGATCGCCCTGCGCGGCGTCGAGAATGGCCTTGGTCCGTTCGCGGGACAGATCGTCCAGCGTGTTGAAAGCGCCGTAATTGGACTTGTCGGCGGGGATGGGCGTGTTCTTCGCCCAGCTACCGTTGGCGTAGTCGTAGAAATCGTCGCCGGGCTTCACCGACCTGTCCATGCCGGCGCTGTCGAAGCCGTAGCTGCCATAGGTGGGCTTTGCGGCCGGATCGGTCGTCTGACCGGTCTGGGCCACGGACGCGCCTGCGGCCAGCGCAACTGCCGCCGCGCCGAGGAGGAGATATTTCATCAAAGCTTTCCCTTGCTTTATGCGATGCAGGGAATTGAGCGCTTCGAAGCGAGGATGTCCATGTCGTTTGTCGAAAAACTTGGGCGCTTTCCGCTTTGCCGCACCGGTCTTTAGCCGGGCAGACGGATCGATGCTGCGAAAGCCCTCCGCAACTGCCCCGCATCCAGCGGATCGAGACAGGGCAGGCGGCCAAGGCTGGGAACCTTGCCCAGCAGCGGAACGATCCGTTCATTTTCCTCATGCGGTTCGCCGATGAAGACGATGCCGGCGATGGGGATGGCCCGCGCCCGCAGGGCCTCCAGGCTGAGCAGGCTGTGGTTGATGGTGCCAAGCCCCGTCCGCGCGCAAAGGATCGCGGGCAGGCCCCAATGCGCGAACAGGTCGATCATCAGCATCCTGTCGCTGACCGGTACCATCAGGCCGCCGGCGCCCTCGACCACCAGCGGGCCGTCCACCTTCGGCAGGGCAAGCCGGTCAAGCGCGATCTCTACCCCGTCGATCCGCGCCGCCAGATGGGGCGAGGCGGGCGTGGTGAGGCGATAGGCTTCGGGCAGGATATGCGCCGGAGGCAGGCCCGACAGCGCGGCGACCCGCTCCCTGTCGCCCTCCGGATCGACGCCCGCCTGCACCGGCTTCCAATAATGGGCGCCAAGGGCACCCGCCAGGCCGGCGGCAAAGACCGTCTTGCCGATGTCCGTATCGGTGCCCGTGACGATGAAGCCGCTCACGCCGCCACCCGCCGCAAAATGTCCCCCAGGGCGGCGATGTCGGCGCGCCCCACGTTCAGCGTCAGCGAGATGCGCAGCCGGCTGGTGCCCGGCGGCACCGTCGGCGGACGGATGCCGCGCACGTCGAAGCCGGCCTCCTGCAAGGCGGCGGCGGTGGCCATGGCGCGGCGGTCCTCGCCCAATATCACCGGCACGATCTGGCTGCGCGGGCTTGGCAGGCCGAGCGGCGCGCAGATATTCTCGCCCGCATCGACCATCAGCGTCTTCAGCCGCTCGCGCAGGTCGCCCGCCTGCTCGATCCGGTCCAGCGCGGCGGAGACCGCCACCGCCATCAGCGGCGACGGCGCGGTCGAGAAGATGAAGGCGCGCGCCCGGTTGATGAGGTAATCGATCAGAATGCGCGGCCCGCAGATCAGCGCGCCCTCCACGCCCATCGCCTTGCCGCAGGTGTGCAGCGTCACGACATTGTGCAGCCCGTCCAGCCCGGCCGACAGGCCCCGTCCGGAAGGGCCGAAGACGCCGGTGCCATGGGCCTCGTCCAGGATCAGCATGGCGTCATGCCTGGCCGCCAGCGTTGCGAGGTCGCCGAGCGGCGCCACGTCGCCGTCCATCGAATAGAGCGTTTCGACCGCGATCCACACCCGCCCCTTGCCGCCCTCCTGCCGCCAGGCGGCGATCAGGTCGGCAAAGCTTTGCACATCATTGTGGCGGGCGAAGACGGCCGCGGCCTTCGACATGCGGATGCCGTCATGGACGCTGGCGTGGATCAGCTCGTCCGCGACGATCAGGTCGCCGCGCTGCGGCAGGGTGGAGAACAGCGCCAGATTGGCGGCAAAGCCGTTGGCCATGAACAGCGCCGCCTGGGTGCGGAAGAAAGCGGCGGCCTTCGCCTCCAGCCCTTCATGTTCGGGCGCGTTGCCGCGCAGCAGGCGCGATCCGCCGGACCCCACCGGCACCCCGCGCGCCACGGCATCGGCCACGGCCTGACCGATAATCGGATCGCCCGCCAAGCCGAGATAGTCGTTGGAAGCGAAGTCGCGCCCCGCGCGAGGCGTCAGGCTGCGCAGGCGGCCGCGCTTTTCCAGCGCGGCGAGCTGCGAACGGAAGGGTTCGCTGGTCATGGCGCGGCCTATAGGCCCGCGGAGCGGGAGCGGGCAAGCCCGACCGCCGATCCGCCGTCCGGCTTTGGCACGGTGGGGCGGATAGCGGGCGTTCGCGTTCGGTTCAGGTGAACCGTGCCCCTGCCTTCGCGGGAGCACGGCGCATTATGAGAAAAGCTGAAAGGCAGAAACCACCCTATTCCGCCGGTTGCGCCGTCGCAGCGCGGTTGTCGCCGGGCTTGTAGGTCAACAGGCGGCGGCCCAGGCGCGGGCCGACCCATTCCTCGATCCCCAGCGCCAGGCTGAATGTCGCGGGCACGATCACCAGCGTCAGCACGGTCGAGAGGATGAGCCCACCGATCACGGTGATGCCCATGGGCGCGCGCCATGCGCCGTCGCCGCCCAGCGACAGGGCCGTGGGCACCATCCCCGCCACCATCGCCACGGTGGTCATGACGATGGGCTGGGCGCGCTTGTGCCCGGCGTCGATGATCGCCTCCAGCTTCGGCACGCCCTTGCCCATTTCCTCCAGCGCGAAGTCGATGACGAGGATCGAGTTCTTGGCGACGATGCCCAGCAGCATCAGCAGGCCGATCAGCACCGGCATGGACACCGGATTGCCGGTCAGGTGCAGCGCCACCGCCCCGCCCAGCGGCGCCAGCAGCAGCGACCCCAGGTTGACGAACGGAGGCATCAGCCGCTTGTAGAGCAGCGTCAGCACCGCCAGCACCAGCATGATGCCGGAAATGACGGCGATGACGAAATTCTGGATCATCTCCGCCTGCCACTTGCTGTCGCCGGTATTCAGCTTCTGCACGCCCAGTATCTTGCCGGCGGCGATGGCCTTCATGGTCGGCAGGGCGTCGATCTTGGCCATGGCCTGGCTGGTGACGATGCCCGGCGCCAGGTCCGCGCCCACGACGATGCGGCGGATCTGGTTGTAGCGGCGGATCTGCGTCGGACCCGCGCCGAATTCTATGTCGGCCACGACCTTCAGCGGTACAGACCCGCCGCTGACCGTGGGCACCGGCATGTTCTGGATCGTCGCAAGGTCGCGACGGCTGTTTTCCGCGACCGCCACGCGGATCGGAATCTGCCGGTCGGACAGCGAGAATTTGGCGCTGTTCTGGTCGATGTCGCCGATCGTCGCGACGCGGATCGTCTGGCTGAGCGCGGCGGTGGTGACGCCCAGGCTGGCGGCCAGGTCGAAGCGCGGCTTGATGACGATTTCCGGCCGGTTCATGTCGCCCGCCACCCGCGGCGCACGGATTTCATGGATGCCCGCCATTTCCGCCACCAGCCTGTTGGCGGTTTCCTCCAGCTTCACCGGATCGTCGCTGCCGAACATGATGATGATGTCGCGGCCGAAGCCGCCGCCCGACTGCGACTGGAAATTGACGCGGGCGTCGGCCACCTGCTGGAATTTGGGCGCGACCTTGCGTTCCCATTCGACGGAGGAGATGGGCCGGTCCTTCCTCAATGTCAGGAAGATGTCGGCGCCCGTCGTCTGGATGTCGGCAAAGGCGGCCTCTACCATATCCTTGTCGGCGGCGAGCATGTCCGCGACCTTGCGCGTGATCGCCGTCGTCTGTTGCAGGGTGCTGCCGGGCACGGTTTCGATCTTCACTTGGCTGAAATCGGTGTCGATCGTCGGCTGGAACGACATGGGCAGCGTGCCGAAGGCGAAAATCGTGGCGACAAAGGCCAGGAAACCCATGCCCAGCGTCCAGATGCGGTGGTCGCGAATCCAGGCGGTGAAGCGGGCCATGCCGCCCCGGGCGCGATGGGCGACGGCCTTGCGCTCGTCCAGCGACCAGCGCAGCACGGCCATATAGGCGTCCATCAGCCAGCCCTCGCCATGGCTTTCCTGGCCATGCGCCTTCAGGAAATAGGCCGCGATCATCGGCGTGATCAGGCGCGCGACGGCCAGGCTGAGCAGCACCGCGACCACCACGGTCATGCCGAACTGAATGAAGAACTGGCCCGAAATGCCCGGCATCAGCGCGACGGGCAGGAACACCGCGACGATCGCCATGGTGGTCGCCAGCACCGCGAGGCCGATTTCGTCGGCGGCGTCGATGGAGGCCTGATAGGCGCTTTTGCCCATGCGCATGTGGCGCACGATATTCTCGATCTCGACAATGGCGTCGTCGACCAGCACGCCCGCCACCAGGCTGAGCGCCAGCAGCGAGATGCCGTTCAGCGTGAAGCCCATCATGTCCATGAACCAGAAGGCCGGGATCGCGGACAGCGGAATGGCGAGCGCGGAGATCATGGTCGCCCGCCAGTCGCGCAGGAACAGGAAGACGATGACGACGGCCAGCACCGCGCCCTCGATCATCGCCTGCATGGCGCTGTGATACTGGCCCTTGGTATATTCGACGCTGGTGTAGAGCTGCTTGTACTGGACCTTCGGATTTTCCTTCCGGAGCTGGTCCAGCACCTTCATCGCCTCGTCGAAGACGGTGACGTCGGACGATCCCTTGGCCTTTTCCATGCTGAAGCTGGTCACCTGCCGCCCGTTCATCAGGGACAGCGAACGCTGTTCGGCATACATGTCGCGCACGTCGGCCAGATCGGCCAGCTTGACGGTGCGGCCGCCGGAAATGGCGATCTGGGTCTGGCCCAGGGCATAGGCGTCGCGGGCGTTGCCGAGCACGCGGATCGCCTGTTCGGCGCCCGCGATTTCGGTGCGGCCGCCCGCCGCGTTGAGGTTCACCTGCTGAAGCTGCTGGTTGACCTGGGACGCCGTGATGCCATGCGACTGCAGCTTGGCCGGGTCCAATATGACGCGGATTTCGCGGGACACGCCGCCGCCGCGCTTGACCGCCGCCATGCCCGGCACGGCCAGCAGCCGCTTCGCCACCGTATTGTCGACATACCAGGACAGCTCCTCCAGCGTCATGTCGGTCGCTTCGGCGCTGAAATAGGCGATAGGCCCGCCGTCGATGTCCACCCGGCTGACCTGCGGCTCCAATATCCCTTCGGGCAGGTCGCTGCGGATCTGGTCGACGGCGTTCTTCACATCGTTGACGGCGCGGTCGACGGGCGTGCCGATCTGGAACTGCACATTGGTGTTGGATTCGCCCTCCGACACCCAGGATGTGATCTCGTCCACGCCGCTGATGCCGCGCACGGCGGCCTCGACGCGCTGCGTCACCTGCGTCTCCAGCTCCGTCGGCGCGGCGCCGGGCTGGCGCACGACGACGCTGGCCATGGGGAAGCTGACGTCGGGATTCTGGTTGACGTCCATCCGGCTGAAGCTGACCAGGCCGGCCAGCAGCAGCGCGACGAACAGGACGATCGGCGACACCGGGTTGCGGATGGCCCAGGCGGAGATATTACGAAAACTCATGACGGCTTCCTCGCCTGCCGGTGGATGCGCCGGTCAGACGCATCCCGCCGCTTCATTTCGACTTGCCGGCTTCCGGCTTCACCTTCTGCCCCGGCGTCAGGAACGCGCCGGCCGAAGCCACGATGCGTTCGTCGCCGTTGAGGCCGTTCAGGATCGACACGCCCGCATCGGTCACCTGACCGATCTTGACGTCGCGCCGCTGCACCTCGTCCCGGCCGTTGACGACATAGACGAAATTGCCCTTCTCGTCGCTCTGCACCGCCGATTCCGGCAGCATCGGCGCGGAGCCGGTGCCGCTGACGATCGCGGCGGATGCGAAGCCGCCCGGACGGATCGCCGGATTATAGGGGATGGCGATGCGGGCGATGCCCTGCCGGGTCTGATTGTCGACCACCGGCGACACCTGCCAGACGCGCCCGGCAAATTGCGCCGTGCCGCCGACCGGGGTCACGGTGGCGCTGTTGCCCGGACGGATCGCGGCCAGATCGCCCTCGCTGACCTGGGCCAGCATCTCCATCTCCCCGCCCTTCGCCATGCGGAACAGCACGGCGCTGCCCGAACTCACGATCTGGCCAGGTTCCACCGCGCGGGTCAGCACCAGGCCCGCGGCGGGCGCGCGGATGTCGAGGCGGCCAGTGCGGGCGCGCTGTTCGGCCAGCTGCGCGATGGCGACGCTGACGCGGGCATTGGCGGCGTCGCGGGTGGCGGTGCGCTGGTCGATGTCGGCCTGGCTGATGAAGCCGCGCGACACCAGCGCCCGGGCGCGGTCGAGCTGCGCCTGCGCCAGCTTGGCGTCGGCGCGGTTGACCTCCACCTGCGCGGCGAGGGAGCGGATCTGCTCGGTCTGGACGGAGCGTTCGACCGTCGCCAGCACCTGGCCGGCGCGCACCCAGTCGCCCGGCTGGACCAGCACGCGCGTCACCGCGCCGCCTTCCCCGACCACGCCCACCGGCATCTCCACCCGCGCCGCGAGCGATCCGGTGGCGCTGACGGTGTTCGATACGGTCGACCGGCCCGGGCTGATCACCGTCACGACCGGCGCCTGCACGGCGCCGGCGGGCGCCTCCGCCCCTTTGCCGTGCATGCTGACCCAGGTGGCGGCGGCGATCAGGATGATCGCGATCACGGCGCCGATCGTCAGCCGACGGCGCCAGACGGAGCGTTCCTCCTGCTCGCCAAGGACATCTGCCGGAGCGTCGCCGACCAATGAAGTTTCGTAATTCATCCTGAACCCATCTTTCGGCCATAGGCGCCGTTCGGGTTGCTGTATTATATGAATACATCACCCGGCTCAAGCCCCCATTATCACGGCGGTGCGGAGGACGGCAAAGCCCTTCCGCCGCGCCTGCGGGCCCTTGCCAAAGCGGCACGACTATGGCGCTATGCCCTGTATGGCGGCTGGAGGGCGGCGATGGAATTGCTCGGATGGATCATGGTCGGCCTGTTCGCGGGTGCCATCGCGCGGCTGGTCATGCCCGGGCGCGATCCGGGCGGCTGCGTCGTCACCATATTGCTGGGCATCGCCGGCGCGCTGCTGGCGGGCTATGTCGGGCGGCTGCTGGGCGTCTATGCGCCCGGCGAGCAGGCGAGCTTCATCGCGGCGGTGCTGGGGGCGATCGGCGTGCTGGCGCTCTATCGCTTCTTCTCCGGGCGGGGCTGAACGCAAAAAAGGGCCGCGCCCTTTCGGGGCACGGCCCTTTTGATCGTCTCCGGCGCTGTTTAGCGGACCGAACCGCGACGGACCAGATTGACGATCGCGAGCAGGATGATGGCGCCGACCAGCGACACGAGGAAGCTGTAAAGCGTCAGGCCGTCATTGATCGAACCGCCGCTGAAGATCAGGCCGCCGATGAACGCGCCGACGATGCCGACGACGATGTTCAGCAGGATGCCCTGTTGTGCGTCGGTCCGCATGACCATGCTGGCAAGCCAGCCGATGATGCCGCCGACAACGAGCCACAAGATGATGCCCATTTCTCACTCTCCTTGGACCATAGCCCCTTTCGGGTGGGCTGATCTGTTCAACGGAGAAGTCGGCGTTACGTTCCCTTTCGCACTTGACAAAGAAGAAGGCCGCCGGATGACATATCCGGCGGCCTTCCTGTGCGACCCTTCATTGCTGAAACGGATGATCAGTATTTCTGCTGCCGTTCGTAGAGGGACTTGTAATATTGGATGCGCGTCACGCGCAGGCCGTGCATGCCCGAACGGTCGACGGCGCGCTGCCAGCTCGCAAATTCCTCCAGCGTCAGCGAATAGCGCGCGCAGGCTTCGTCCACGGTCAGCAGGCCGCCGTTCACGGCCGCCACGACTTCAGCCTTGCGGCGCACGACCCAGCGAGTCGTATCGACGGGCGGCAGGCTTTCCAGAGTCAGGGGTTCTCCAAGCGGCCCGACGACCTGTGCAGGTCTGATTTTCTGGTTTTCGATCATTATCACCCTCAATAAGCGGCACTGGCGTTGCCGATTTCAGCAGTGCTTGCCTGTTTGCGCTTCAAGCCCTGAACAGGCCCTAAAGCGCCACGGTAAACGCCCCCTTCATCATCCTTTCCCCACCTTTAAACGGTTCGCGATCAACGGGTTAAAGCTGCCCGCGAGCCCCACGGCCTCGATCTTGCCGCCGGAACGTGGCGCGAGAATATCGGCCAGTTCCTGGACCCAGTCTCCCTCGATCTCCTGCCCCCGCAGGACGCCTGCGACCGCCTGCGCGGTGGGGCTGGCCGCCTGCGCCGCCGCCGAAGCGGCCCGCAAGGACGGCCAGACCGGCACGCGCCGCCGGCCCGAAGGCTTGACGAAGCCGGCCTTGAGCCCGCCCGTCCTGAGGAATCCCAGATCCATGGGAGAGCGGTTTACGGAGCAAAGGATAAGGTCCGGTAAATTTGCCCCCGAAATGGGGTATGGAATGCGACGAAACGTTGAATTCGTCTGGCACCCCGAAGGGCGGGCGACTATATGCGCGCGCATGCAGCCCCAGTTCCAGCTAAACGAGCCGCTCGATGCGCGGCGCATCGTCGTCGCCATGTCCGGCGGCGTGGACAGCAGCGTCGTCGCCGCGCTCGCCGCGCGCACGGGGGCGGAGACCATCGGCGTCACGCTCCAGCTCTACGATCATGGCGCGGCGGTGGGGCGGACGGGAAGCTGCTGCGCCGGGCAGGACATACGCGACGCGCGGGCGGTCGCGGATCGCATCGGCATCGCCCATTATGTCTTTGATTATGAAAGCCGGTTCCGGGATTCGGTGATCGCTGATTTTGCCGACGAATATATGGCCGGGCGCACGCCCATCCCCTGCGTGAAGTGCAATATGGGGGTGAAGTTCACCGATCTGTTTGCAATAGCCCGCGATCTGGGCGCGGACTGTCTCGCCACCGGCCATTATGTGCGTCGGGTGGAGGGAGCGCAGGGCGCCGAACTGCATCGCGCCGCCGATCCGGCGCGGGACCAGAGCTATTTCCTCTTCGCCACGACTCAGGCGCAGCTCGACTATCTGCGCTTCCCGCTGGGTGGCCTGCCCAAGCCGCAGGTGCGGGAGATCGCGGCGGAACTGGGCCTGTCGGTGGCGATGAAGCCCGACAGCCAGGACATCTGCTTCGTGCCGGACGGCGACTATGCGAAGATCGTGCGCAAGCTGCGGCCCGACGCTGATGAGGGCGGCGACATCGTCCATATCGACGGCCGCGTGATGGGCACGCACAAGGGGATGATCCACTATACCGTCGGCCAGCGCAAAGGGCTGGAGATCGGCGGCCAGGCCGAACCGCTCTATGTCGTGCGGCTGGATGCGCAGGCGCGGCGGGTGATCGTCGGGCCGAAGGCGGCGCTCGCGGTTTCGGCGGCAAGGCTGAGCGACATCAACTGGCTGGGCGGGGATTTTTCCGGGCCCTTGACGGCCAAGGTGCGCTCCATGGCCAAACCCGTCCCGGCCCGGCTGGAGGGTGAGCGGCTGGTCTTCGACGCGCCCGAATATGGCGTCGCGCCGGGGCAGGCGGCGGTGCTCTATGCCGGGGACCGGGTGCTGGGCGGCGGCTGGATCGCAGCGACGGAAGCGGCGCTGGCGGAGGCGGCGTAAGCCCCTCCCCGCTGCGACTAAGCTACGCCTGCGGCATGGCAAGTCTCGCTCCCCTCCCGCAGGCGGGAGGGGTTGGGGGTGGGCCTGCGCGACCTTGTTCTTTCAGGCTTTCGCAAGTAAGGCCCGCGCGTCATGACTCGTCCGCTCACCTTCGCCATTCCCAAGGGCCGCATTCTCGATGAGGCGCTGCCCCTGCTTGCCAAAGCCGGTATCGAGCCGGAGGCGGAATTCCATGACAAGAAGAGCCGCGCGCTGCGCTTCGCCACCAACCGGCCGGACGTGTCGATCATCCGCGTGCGCGCCTTCGACGTGGCGACCTTCGTCGCGCATGGCGCGGCGCAGATCGGCATCGTCGGATCGGATGTGCTGGAAGAGTTCGACTATTCGGAAATCTATGCGCCCGTCGACCTCGACATGGGGCATTGCCGCCTGTCGGTGGCGGAACCCGAAGGTCTTGCCGACGAGGACGAAGCGGCGATGAGCCATGTGCGCGTGGCGACCAAATATCCCCACCTGACGCGCAAATATTATGAGGCGCGTGGCATTCAGGCGGAATGCGTGAAGCTGAACGGCGCGATGGAGCTGGCCCCTTCGCTGGGCCTGTCGCGGCGGATCGTGGACCTTGTGTCCTCGGGCGCGACGCTGAAGGCCAATGGGCTGGTGGAAACCAACGTCATCATGCAGGTGTCGGCGCGGCTGATCGTCAATCGCGCCGCGTTCAAGATGCGATCGGCGGAACTGACGCCGCTGGTGGATGCCTTCCGCAAGGCCGTGGGGGTCAAGGATGCGGCGTGATCCCTTCACCGTCGTTCGCGCGCAGGTGGGAACCCGTCTCCCGCACGTTGCGCTTGGTGCGTCTTATGGGAGATGGATCCCCGCCTCCGCGGGGATGACGGCAATGGAAAGGGTGCGCCCATGACCTTCCGCCTTTCTACCGCCGACAGCGATTTCGCAGCCGCCTTCGCCGCCCTGGTCGATGCCCGGCGCGAGGCCGATGAGGATGTGTCGCGCGACGTCACCGCTATCCTGAAGCGCGTGCGCGCCGAGGGCGATGCGGCGCTGGCCGACTATACCAGCCGTTTCGACCGGCATGACCTGAACGTTAGCGGCTGGGCGGTCGAACCCGCCGAATGCCGCAAGGCGCTGGACGGCCTTTCGACCGAATTGCGCGACGCGCTGGAACTCGCGGCGGCGCGGATCGCGGCCTATCATGAAAAGCAGAAGCCGCAGGACAGCGACAGCGTGGACGCGGCGGGCGTCCGTCTCGGCGCGCGCTGGAATGCGGTGGATGCGGCTGGACTGTACGTGCCGGGCGGGCGGGCGGCCTATCCCAGTTCGCTGCTGATGAACGTCATCCCCGCCAGGGTCGCGGGCGTCGAGCGCATCGCCATGGTCACGCCCACCCCCCATGGCGAGATCAACCCGCTGGTGCTGGCCGCGGCCGCCATCGCCGGGATCGAGGAGATCTGGCGCGTCGGTGGGGCGCAGGCGGTGGCGGCGCTGGCCTATGGCACGGACCGGATCAGGCCGGTCGACGTCATCACCGGCCCCGGCAACACCTGGGTGGCGGAGGCGAAGCGCCAGCTTTACGGCGTGGTCGGCATCGACATGGTCGCGGGCCCGTCCGAGATCGTCGTGGTGGCCGACGGCAAGAACGATGCCGACTGGATCGCCGCCGACCTGCTCAGCCAGTCGGAGCATGACCCGACCAGCCAGTCGATCCTGTTCACCGACGACGCGGCCTTTGCCGATGCGGTGGCGGGGGCGGTGGAAAGACGCCTGCCCCTGCTCGCCACGCAGGCGGTCGCGACCGCGAGCTGGAACGCCAATGGCGCGATCATCGTCGTGCGCGACTTCGAGGAAGCCATGCCGCTGGTCGACCGCCTCGCCGCCGAGCATCTGGAACTGGCGGTCGACGATCCCGACGCGCTCTTCAAGCAGGTGCGCCATGCCGGTTCCGTCTTCCTGGGCCGGATGACGCCGGAAGCGGTGGGCGATTATGTCGCCGGGCCGAACCATGTGCTGCCGACCGGCCGCCGGGCGCGATTCTCCTCCGGCCTTTCGGTGCTGGATTTCATGAAGCGCACCAGCTTCCTCAGCCTCAACCAGAGCAGCATCGACGCCATCGGCCCCGCCGCCTTCGCGCTGGCGGAGGCGGAGGGGCTTCCGGCCCATGCGGCTTCGGTGGCGCTGCGTTTGAAATAATTTCCCCCCTCGCTGCGTTCGGCAAAGGGCTTCGACAGGCTCGGCCCGAACGGTTATGGAAAGACTATGAACGACCGCTCCAAATCCCGCTCCGCCGCGCGCCTCGCCGCGGTGCAGGCGCTCTACCAGCTTGAGATGGAGGGCACGCCGCTCCACCTGCTGCTGCATGAATTCCACCAGCACCGCCTGGGCGCGACCATAGAGGATGTCACCTATGCGCAGGCGGAGGAAAGCTTCTTCGACGATGTCGTGCAGGGCGTGGACCGGCGGCGCGAGGAGATTGACGGGCTGATCGTGGCGCGGCTCTCCAAGGGCTGGAGCCTGGAGCGGCTCGACAAGCCGATGCGGCAGATCCTGCGCGCGGGGACGTATGAACTGCTCGCCCGCAAGGATGTGGCGACCGGCACGGTGATCAGCGAATATGTCGACGTCGCCCATGCCTTCTACGACAAGCGCGAGGCGGGTTTCGTGAACGGGCTGCTGGACGCCGTGGCCAAGGATGTGCGGAAATAGGAACAGAAAATATCCGTTCGGGCTGAGCTTGTCGAAGCCCTTCACGTCCTTAAAAAGAAGAAAAAGCCGTTGGCTTCGCCGGCCTTCGGCTCGACAAGCTCAGGGTGAACGGATTTCATTTCAATGTCCGCTGAATCCCGTTTCCTGACCCTTCTCCGCCTGCTGGCGAACGATCCCGCCGCCCAGGGCTTGCGGGACGATGTGGCGGTCCTCGAAATCGGCAGCGCCCGCCTGATCCTCACCAGCGACACGATGGTGGAGGGGGTGCATTATCTGCCGGCCGATCCGCCCGCCGACATCGGCTGGAAACTGGCCGCCGTGAACCTGTCCGACCTCGCTGCCAAAGGCGCGAAGCCGGTCGGCTGCCTGCTCAACTATGCGCTGTCCGGCGACGACGCCTGGGACGCGGCCTTCCTTGAAGGATTGGGCGAGGCGCTTGGCCGCCATGCCATGCCCTTGCTGGGCGGCGACACGGTGCAGATGCCCCGGGGCGCCCCGCGCAGCTACAGCCTGACCGCGCTGGGCGAAGCGACCGGCCCGATCCCGGCGCGGAGTGGCGCGAAGGCCGGCGACCGGCTCTATCTGACCGGTCCTGTGGGGGATGCGGGCGTGGGCCTCGACCTGCTCAGGAACATGCCCGGCGCTTCGGGGCCGCTGGTGGAGGCCTATCGCCGCCCGCGTCCGCGTCTGGCGGAGGGCGCGCTGCTCGCCCGCCATGTCCATGCGATGATGGACGTGTCCGACGGCCTGCTGATCGACGCCGCCCGCATGGCGGAGGCGAGCGGCCTTGCCGTCACCATCGACCATATCCCGCTCTCCCCCGCGCTGGAGGCGACGCGCGGGGCCAGCAACGCCGTCCAGATCGCCGCGGCTCGGGCGGGGGACGATTATGAACTGCTCTTCGCCCTTCCCGCCGCGGTGAAGCCGCCCGTGCGCGCTATTCCCGTCGGCCGCTTCGCCAAAGGCGGGGGACTGACGCTGACGATAGACGGCGTGGCGATCCCGCTGCCGGACCGGCTCGGCTGGGAACATGGCTGATTTGCCTTAATATCGTAACGGGTTGACGCACGCCGTCCGCCCTGTAGCTTCACCCCCGACCTTTCTCAGCCCGGTAGGACCGCATGATGTGCGTGAGCTACGATGCTGATTGACGCGGTGCCCGACGCCGGAAGCGCATGTTCCGGCCGCCCGCCCTTACGCCCTTCGCCCGCCCGTCATTCCCTGCGGAGCGGCCGATGACAGGCATAACAGGGGGAGAGGAACATCCATGCAGATTGTCACGATTGCCATAGGGTGCGGCCTGCTGGCCGTGCTCTACGGCCTCATCACCAGTCGACAGGTGCTGGCGGCGTCCGCCGGCAATGAAACCATGCAACAGATTGCGGGCGCGATTCAGGAGGGGGCGAAGGCCTATCTCGGCCGCCAATATACGACCATCGCCATGGTCGGCGTCGTCGTCGCGGCGCTGGTCTTCTTCTTCCTTGGCGTGACATCGGCGGTCGGCTTCCTGATCGGCGCGATCCTGTCGGGCGCGGCGGGCTTCATCGGCATGAACATCTCGGTCCGCGCCAATGTCCGCACGGCCGAGGCCGCGCGCGGCACGCTGCAAAGCGGGTTGACCGTCGCCTTCCGGGCGGGCGCCATCACCGGCATGCTGGTGGCGGGGCTGGCCCTGCTCGCGATCAGCGTCTTCTTCTGGTATCTGACCGGACCCGCGGGCCATGCGCCCGACGACCGGATCGTGATCGACTCCCTCGTCGCGCTGGCCTTCGGCGCCAGCCTCATCTCCATCTTCGCGCGGCTTGGCGGCGGCATCTTCACCAAGGCGGCCGATGTCGGCGCGGACCTGGTCGGCAAGGTGGAAGCGGGCATTCCGGAGGACGATCCACGCAACCCCGCCGTCATCGCCGACAATGTGGGCGACAATGTCGGCGACTGCGCGGGCATGGCGGCCGACCTGTTCGAAACCTATGTGGTGACGGTCGGCGCGACCATGGTGCTGACCGCGCTGCTGGTGACGGGCGTCGACAACGCCTTCCTGATGCGCCTGATGTCATTGCCGCTGATCGTCGGCGGGGTATGCATCATCACCTCGATCATCGGCACCTATATGGTGCGGCTGGGCGCGAGCCAGTCGATCATGGGCGCGCTCTACAAGGGGTTCTGGACCACCGCGATCCTGTCCATCCCGGCGCTCTATGCCGTGACGCAGTTCGCGCTGGGCGACCTCAACGCCCGTTTCGGCGCCGATCTGGACGGCGCGGGTGGGTATACCGGCATGGCGCTGTTCTGGGCGATGATGGTCGGCCTCGCGGTGACGGGCCTGATCGTCTGGATCACCGAATATTATACCGGCACCAACTACCGTCCGGTGCGCAGCATCGCCCGCGCTTCGGAAACCGGCCATGGCACCAACGTCATCCAGGGGCTGGCCGTCAGTCTGGAGGCGACGGCCCTGCCGACGCTGGTGATCGTCGTCGGCATCATCGTCGCCTATCAGCTTGCGGGCCTGATCGGCATCGCCTTCGCCGCGACCGCGATGCTGGCGCTTGCCGGGATGGTGGTGGCGCTGGATGCCTATGGCCCCGTCACCGACAATGCGGGCGGCATCGCGGAAATGTCGCATCTCGACGACAGCGTGCGGGTCAAGACCGATGCGCTCGACGCCGTGGGCAACACCACGAAGGCGGTGACGAAGGGCTATGCCATCGGATCGGCGGGCCTGGCCGCGCTGGTGCTGTTCGGCGCCTATACGGAGGATCTGAAATTCTACAACTCGGCTCTCGGCCTGACCGAGCCGGTCGATTTCAGCCTCTCCAACCCCTATGTCATCGTCGGCCTGCTGCTGGGCGCGCTGCTGCCCTATCTGTTCGGCGCGATGGGCATGACGGCGGTGGGCCGCGCGGCGGGCGACGTGGTCAAGGACGTGCGCGACCAGTTCGCCACCAACAAGGGGATCATGGAGGGCACCTCGCGTCCCGATTATGCCCGTACGGTGGACCTCGTCACCCGCGCCGCGATCAAGGAGATGATCGTGCCCAGCCTGCTGCCGGTGCTGGCGCCGATTTTCGTCTATTTCGCGATCTCCGCGGTGGCTGGCACGCCCAACGGCTTTGCGGCCCTGGGCGCGTTGCTGCTGGGCGTCATCGTCTCCGGCCTGTTCGTCGCGCTGTCCATGACCTCCGGCGGCGGGGCCTGGGACAATGCGAAGAAATATATCGAGGACGGCCATCATGGCGGCAAGGGCAGCGAAGCCCATAAGGCGGCCGTGACCGGCGATACGGTGGGCGATCCGTACAAGGACACGGCTGGCCCCGCGGTCAATCCGATGATCAAGATCACCAACATCGTCGCCCTGCTGCTGCTGGCCGCCCTGGCGCACGGCGCGTAATGCCCCGTTAAAAAAGGGAAAGACAGCAAAATGGCTCCGCCCTATAGAAAGGCGGGGCCATTATATTATGGGGGTAAGATTGAGGGGGCTTTCTGTCGTCGCGGGCATGGCGCTCGCGCAGCTTTGCGTGTCGGCCAGTGCGCAAACGGCGCCTGTACCGCGCAAGGAATGGCCGATCGAGGCCTTTGCCGAACTGCCGATGATGGTGGAACCGCAACTCTCGCCCGATGGGATGCGCCTCGCCGCCAGGGTGTCGCGCAATGGCGAACTGCTGCTGATGATCGCCTCCATCATCGAAGAGCCCAACCGTATCCGCACCCTGCAACTGGGGGAAAACGATCTCAACTGGTGGCGTTGGGTCAATGACGACTGGCTGATCGCGGGCATAGGCAGCGAAGCCAACGTCCAGGGCATGCCCTGGTCGATCAGCCGCGTCGTCAGCATCAAGCGCGACGGGTCGAAGATCAACCTGTTGGCCAAGAATGTGGCGGCGCAGAATGGCGATGACGTCATCTGGGTCGCCCGCGATGGCACGCCGCGCATCCTGCTCGCCTATCAATCGTCCATCTTCGGCAGTGAACTCGGCTTCTGGCCGCAGGTGGACGAGGTGGATGTCGCCACCGGCAAGATGCGCCCGGTGGTGCAGTCGCGCCAGAATGTCATGTCCTGGTATGCCGATGCGACCGGCACGGTGCGCATGGGCGTGGGCTATGACGACTCGACGCGCATGTCGAAGCTGCTCTATCGCGTCGACGGCCGGTCCAGTTTCCGCACGATCGACCGGGCCAATCGCCGCCGCGACGAATCCATGGTCGTGCCGCTGCTGTTCACGGCCGATCCGGGCAAGGCGATCGCCAGCGACGATCATGAGGGTACTGACGCGCTGTACGAATATGACCTGACAAGGCTGGAACTGGGCAAGAAGATTTTCGCCGCGCCCGGCTTCGACATAGACGGGATCGAACGCGACACCGCCGGCACCGGGCTGGCCGGGGTGCGCTATACCGCCGAAGGACCGGGGGTGCACTGGTTCGACGAGGGGTTGGCGAAGATCCAGGCCGACATCGACAAGGCGGTGGGCGCCCATCGCCGCGCCCGGATCGTGTCCACCAGCCGGGATCATCAGCGCATGATCGTTCATGTCGGCAGCGCGGACCAGCCGGGCACCTATTATTATTACGACACCGCCGCCGGCGCGATGAGCATCCTGTCGAAGATCAGCGAAAATTTCGGGCCCGGCGTCCATCTCTCCCCGGTCAGGACGATCCGTTACAAGGCGCGCGACGGGCTGGAGATCGCGGCGGTGCTGACCGTGCCGGCGGGCAAGGACCCCAAGGGTCTGCCGTTGATCCTGATGCCGCATGGCGGCCCCTTCGCACGGGACAGCGAGGAATGGGACTGGTGGGTGCAGTTCCTGGCCTATCGCGGCTATGCGGTGCTGCAGCCCAATTATCGCGGCTCCTCCGGCTATGGCACTGCCTTTGCGGACAAGGGCGAGGGGCAGTGGGGCCTTGCCATGCAGGACGACCTCAACGACGCGGTCGACTGGGCGGTGAAGGAAGGGATTGCCGACGCGAAGCGCGTCTGCATCGTCGGCGCCTCCTATGGCGGCTATGCGGCGATGCGTGGCGCACAGCGCGACGGCGCGCGCTACCGCTGCGCGGTCTCCTATGCCGGCGTGTCGGACCTCTCGGCCATGATGCGCTATGACCGCCGCTTCCTCAATCATGGTTCGCGCAAGGACTGGATGAAGGAGCAGGCGCCCGATTTCGCCGCCGTTTCTCCGATCAATTTCGCCGCGCAATTCTCAACGCCGATCCTGCTGATGCATGGCAGGAAGGACCGGCGGGTGCAGGTGAACCAGTCGCGCGAAATGGCGGAGAAGCTGAAGGCGGCGGGCAAGGTCGCCGGACGCGACTATATCTATGTCGAACAGCCTTTGGCCGACCATTTCTTTTCCCGCCAGGCCGATCGGCTGGAATTCCTCCAACGGCTCGACGCCTTTTTGAAGGACCATAATCCAGCCTGAAACCGGGCCCGCGACGTCGAACCGCGCGCTATAGCGGGCCGAACGGTTCGGCGTCGGGCGAGATTGTCATAAATTAGAAATGAGATAGTCACATGAATGTAACGCATCGGTCATAGTTCGCCCGCGTCCGCCACGATGGCGAGGGGAGATTGACTTCATGCGACTGACCCACAAGCTGCTGCCCGCGCTTGCCCTGCTGGCCGTCCCGGCCGTGGCGCATGCCAGCGAGGACGAACAGCTCTGGACCACGGCGAACGCGACGGTAAAGCTGAGCGATCATTGGCGCTTTTCGCAAGAGGTCGTCGCCCGGTTCAGCAACGATCGCGACGGGCTGTACGAGGTCGAGATGAATTCGCTGGTCGGCTACAGGATCGGCAAGAAGGTGACGGTCTGGGCGGGCTATACCCATGACCCGCAATATGACGCCGGCCATTTTTCCGTGATGGAGCATCGCGGGCGCCAGCAGGTCACCTTCGACAATATCGTGAAGATCGGGCCCGGCCAGCTCAGCGCGCGCCTCCGGCTGGAGGAGCGCTGGCGCGAGGGGATCGACGGCACCGCCTGGCGGCTGCGTCCCTATGTCAAATATGTGCTGCCGTTCAGGGAAGGCGGCAAGACCGCGCTGCTCCTCAGCCATGAGAGCTTCATCGACTTCAACACCACCAATTTCCAGCGGGTGCAGGGGGAGGAGCGGATGCGCAACCTGATCGCCATCACCACCCCCGTGGCGAAGAATGTGAATGCGGAGATCGGCTATCTGCACCAGCACGGCTTCCGCCCGGACGCCGACGACAGCAATGACAATGTCGCGTCCTTCTCGCTGAACTTTTCCTTCTGATCTGCGGCGCGGGGGTGCGATCGAACCGCATCTCCGCGCGGAAAGCCGGAAAAGCCGAGGGTTGAGGACCGCACCATAGTCTCGAACATTCTCCCTCGTCGCCATCGTGGCTCAAATGGCTCAATATGTCCCCAACCTTAGCACCCACTTTCCACCCAATATCAACCTGCGCGCTCTACCCTAGGCCGAGCGCCGTCGCCGTCCAGTAGGTAAGGCCCGCCGCGACATAGGCCAGGATGAACAGATAGCCGATCATGAACAGCGGCCATTTCCAGCCGTTGGTCTCGCGCCGCGTCACCGCGATGGTGGAGATGCATTGGGGTGCGAAGACGAACCAGGCGAGGAAGGCGAGTGCGGTCGGCAGCGGCCAATTGTCCTTCAGCCGGTCGCCCAGGCTGCGTTCCAGCTTCGCTTCATCCTCGTCGGCGTCCAGCGAATAGACGGTGGCGAGCGCGGACACGGCCACTTCGCGCGCCGCCATGGCCGGGATCAGCGCGAGCGAGATGTCGCGGTTGAAGCCGATCGGCGCGAGCACCAGGTTGAGCCCGTTGGCGACACGTCCCGCGACCGAATAGTTGACCTGGCTGATGCCGCTATCTTCCGGCGCCTTGGGAAAGCTCAGCAGCACCCAGAGGATCACCGTCGAGGTGAAGATGATCGTGCCCGCGCGCTTGAGGAAGATCACCGCGCGCTGCCAAAGGCCGAGCAATATGTCCTGTGGGCGCGGCCATTGATATTTGGGCATCTCCATCAGGAAGCCGCCGCTCGCGCCCTTGGTGACGGTGCGGCGCAGCACCAGCGCGGCCAGCATCGCGCCGACGATGCCGGAAATATAGAGGCAGAACAGCACCAGCCCCTGCAAGCCGATGCCGAGCGCCAACGTTCGGGCCGGGATGAAGGCGCCGATGATCACCGCATAGACCGGCAGCCGCGCCGAACAGGTCATCAGCGGCGCGATCAATATGGTGGTCAGCCGGTCCTTCGGGTCCGCGATGGTGCGGGTCGCCATGATCCCCGGCACCGCGCAGGCGAAGGAGGAGAGCAGCGGGATGAAGGCGCGGCCAGACAGCCCCACCTTGGCCATCAGCCCGTCCATCAGGAAGGCGGCGCGAACCATATAGCCGGTCGCCTCCAGCATCAGGATGAAGAAGAAGAGGATCAGGATCTGCGGCAGGAACACGATGACCGATCCGACGCCGTTCAGCACCCCGTCGACCAGGAAGGAACGCAGCAGCCCATCGGGCAGCGCGGCCGTCACCGCGTCGCTGGCGCTGGCGACAAAACCCTCGATCATGGCGATCGGCGCTTCGGACCAGGCATAGACCGCCTGGAACATGATGAAGAGCAGGGCGAGCAGCAGGATCAGCCCCGCCACGGGATGCAGCGCCACCCGGTCGACCGCCGCGGTCAGGCGGCGGGAGGGGGTTTCGCGCACGATGGCCGCGCGGGCAATCCGGCGCGCTTCCCGGCGCAGCCGTTCGAAATCGCGCTGTTCGGCTGAAGCGCGGACCTTGCCTGCGCTGCCGTCGAGCATCGATTCCAGCTCGCCGCGCAGATGATCCAGGCCGCGCTTGCGCACCGCCACGGTGGAGATCACCGGCACGCCCAGTTCACGGGAGAGGATATGGGCGTCCAGTTCCAGCCCGTCGCGGGTGGCGAGGTCGACCATGTTGAGCGCCACGATGGTCGGCAGGCCAAGCGCGATCAGTTCCAGCGCGAAGCGGAGGTGATTGTCGAGATTGGACGCGTCGACCACCACGACCAGCGCGTCGGGCAGGCGCTCGCCCGCCTGCCTGCCCAATATGACGTCGCGCGTCACCTGTTCGTCGGGACTGGTGGGGTTGAGGCTGTAGGTGCCGGGCAGGTCGACCAGTTCGATCGGGCGGCCGTCCGACAGGGAAAAGCGGCCCGCCTTGCGCTCCACGGTGACGCCGGGATAATTGCCCAGCTTCTGCCGTGCCCCGGTCAGGGCGTTGAACAGGGCGCTCTTGCCGGCATTGGGATTGCCGACCAGCGCGATCAGCGGCAGGTTCGTCACAGGTCGCTGTCCGAGGGGCCGGTGCGGACCGTGATGGCGGCGGCATGGTTGCGGCGCATGGCGATGGTCATGCGGCCGACCTTGCAGGCGATGGGCCCGCGGCCCAGCAACCCGCCATGGTGCAGCGCTTCCACGCTCGCGCCCTCGCACAGGCCGAATTCACGCAGCCTTTGCCCGTCGGACGCGGACAGCGCGTTCCAGTCGATCAGGTCCACATAAGCGGGTTGGCGCAGCGGCAGGTCGGTCAGGCGCAAGGGTAAGGCACTCGTCATTTACTTCTGCGAGTGACTATCAATACCGATTGGAAAAGGCCAGCGCGAATCGGTGCGGCGGCGCGGCAGATTATATGGCCGGGTAGCGCAGCCGCCCGATGAAGCGGGCGAAGCTCAGCCGTTCGCCGCCGCCAATGCCCTTCCACTGGGCCTTGGCGCGCTCGAAGCGCATCACGCCTTCGATCCGCCGCGCCAGGAAAGCGCGGGTCTCCGCCCAGTCATCGCTCTCATCATCGACGAAGACCAGCAGGGTCGCGGCATAAACCCCCGCCAGCGTCAGGCGCTTGCTGTAATGATTGAGGTCCGTCGACTCGTCGCCCGCGGCGCGCCACATCACGTCCGCCGCGCGCCAGCCGAGTTTGGCGGCGCGGGCCGCGTTGCGGGGCATGGCCATGACCGCCTGCGCCCGGCGCAGCGCTTCCCGGTCGCGCGCGAGCAGGGTCAGGCGGCTTTCCACCAGCCGCGTTATGCGCTGGCGGATCGACAGGGCCGCCAGCTTCTCAGCCGGCAGCGCCTCCAGCATCCGCGCATCGATGCTTTCGAACCAGGCATCGATCATGTCCATCGCGCCCCCTGGAAAGGCCAGCGCGGCGATGTCGGCATCGATGCCGCACTGCTCCGCCGCCATGGCCACCGCTTCCCGGCGCCAGCCGTCGAAGGCGGCATGGCGGGGCAGGATCGGGGCGAGCGCGGCCCGCACTTCGTCGAGCGTCATGTCTTGATGCGTCGGGGTCATGGCCCGCTATTACGCCCCGCCGCGCAGGCGTACAAGCGCGCGGACGCATTAGCCGAGATGAAGGCGGGGAAAGCAAAACTTGGCGGCATGGCGGCGGCCAGGGTCTTGAAGCAGCTCGCCAGGCATCCTAGCTGGCTTTGGCAGGCAAGTCCCGTTGCAATCTGCAACTTTGAAAAGGGAGTATTTCATGGCGAATCTGTTCGAACCGGTACAGCTCGGGGCGATCCATGCCCCCAATCGCGTGCTGATGGCGCCGCTCACGCGCGGCCGCGCGACCCGCGATCATGTGCCGACGCCGATCATGGCGGACTATTATCGCCAGCGCGCTTCGGCGGGCCTCATCATCAGCGAGGCGACGGGCATTTCGCGGCAGGGGCTGGGATGGCCCTTCGCGCCGGGGCTGTGGTCGGAAGAGCAGGTTGAGGCGTGGCGGCCGGTGACGGAGGCCGTGCATGAGGCAGGCGGCCGGATCGTCGCGCAACTCTGGCATATGGGGCGCGTGGTGCACAGCAGCGTGACCGGCGAGCAGCCCGTCTCGGCCAGCGCCACCGCGGGACCGGGCGACGCGCACACCTATGAGGGCAAGAAGCCCTATGAACAGGCGCGGCCTTTGGCCATAGACGAAATTCCGGGCGTGATCGCGGATTATGTCCGCGCTGCCAAAAACGCCATCGCGGCCGGTTTCGACGGTGTGCAGATCCATGCCGCGAACGGCTATCTGATCGACCAGTTCCTGCGCGACGGCAGCAACCATCGCGACGATATTTATGGCGGTTCGATCGAAAATCGCGTGCGCCTGTTGCGGGAGGTGACGCAGGCGGTGGCCGACGCCATCGGTGCGGACCGCGTGTCGGTGCGGCTGTCCCCCAATGGCGAGACGCAGGGCGTCGACGACAGCAATCCTTCCGCCCTGTTCGCCGCGGCCGCGGACGTGCTGCAGCAGATCGGCATCGCCTTCCTGGAACTGCGGGAGCCGGGGCCGGACGGGTCCTTCGGCCGGACCGACGTGCCGCGCCAGTCGCCGGTCATCCGCCGGCATTTTTCCGGGCCGCTGATCCTGAACAGCGATTACGACCTGGAGCGGGCGCAGCGGGATCTGGACAGCGGTCTGGCAGACGGCGTGAGCTTCGGGCGCGCTTTCCTGGCCAATCCGGACCTGCCCAAGCGCCTGCGGATCAATGCGCCGCTCAATGGCGCGAACATGGCGACCTTCTACAGCCAGGGCGAGGAAGGCTATGTCGACTATCCGGCGCTGGAGGAAGCGGCCTGAATAGAGGTCTGGGGGGTGGAAAGAGGACACCCCCCTCACGCCTTAGGGGAGCGGGCTGGATCGGCCAACTTCGGCCTCCCGTCCTGGGCCCGCCGCAACCTCGAACCGCATAAAGAAGGGGGCCGCCCGGCAGCAGCCCCTTTGCACACCTAAATCCGGCGTCTCAGGCGCTGAATCTCTCCCGCAGCGCCAGCATGGCGATGGCCGCCTTCGCCGCCTCGCCGCCCTTGTCCTTCTCGTCCCGCCTGGCGCGGGTCAGCGCCTGTGCCTCGTTCTCGACCGTCAATATGCCGTTGCCGATCGGGATGCCGTCCATGCTGAGCGCCATCAGGCCGCGCGCGCTTTCGTTCGACACGACTTCGAAATGATAGGTTTCGCCCCGGATCACCACGCCGATGGCGATGAAGCCGTCATAGCGCCCGGTTTCCGCCGCCAGCGCCACCGCGCCGGGAATCTCCAGCGCGCCGGGAACCGTCACCACCTCATATTTATGCCCCTCATCCTCCAGCGCGGCGACCGCGCCCTCGATCAGCAGGTCGTTGAGATGGTCGTAGAAGCGCGCTTCGACGATCAGGAATTTTGCCATGGATAGGTTCCTTAAAGCTCGATCGACCGCTGCCCAACCACGGCCAGGTCATAGCCGTCAAGCGCGATCAGGCTGTGGTGCGTGTTGCTGAGCAGGATCATGTCATGGACGCCGAGTTCGGCCAGAATCTGCGCGCCCACGCCATAGTCGCGCAATTCGTCCATGCCGGAGTCGGGCTGGCCCGCATGATGGCGCAGGCTGCGGCTCATGAAATCGCCCGGCGCCTGGGCGGCGAGGACGACGACGATGCCGACTCCCTGCCGGGCGATGATCTCCATCGACTTGGCAAGCAGGCCGTTGCGCGGCCCGGTCGATCCATAGACGTCGTCCAGCAGGGAGAGCTGGTGCATGCGGACCAGCGTCGGCTCGTCGGGGGAGACATGGCCCTTCTGCAGCACGAGCTGCTCGGTCTGGGTCGCCTTGTTGTAGAAGCTGATCGCCTTCCAGTCGCCGCCCCACTGGCTGTTGAAGACGGTTTCGGCGCGGCGTTCCACCATGTGGTCATGCCGGCGGCGATAGGCGATCAGGTCGCGGATCGTGCCGATCTTCATCCTGTGCTTCTGGGCGAAGGGGATGAGGTCGTCCAGCCGCGCCATGGTGCCGTCGTCCTTCATCACCTCGCAGATGACGCCCGACGGATTGAGCCCGGCCAGACGGGCGACATCCACCGCCGCCTCGGTATGGCCGGTGCGGACCAGCACGCCGCCATCCTTCGCCACCAACGGGAAGACATGACCGGGCGTCACGATGTCTTCGGGCCCCTTCGACCCGTCGATCGCGACGGAGATGGTGCGGGCGCGGTCGGCGGCGCTGATGCCGGTGGTCACGCCCTCGCGCGCCTCGATCGACACGGTGAAGGCGGTTTCGTGGCGGGTGCCGTTGTTGCGGCTCATCAGTCCCAGGCCCAGATGGTCGACCCGCTCCTTGCTCAACGCCAGGCAGATGAGGCCGCGGCCATGGGTGGCCATGAAGTTGATCGCGTCCGGCGTCGCCATCTGCGCGGGAATGACCAGGTCGCCCTCATTTTCCCGGTCCTCGTCATCGACCAGGATGAACATGCGGCCGTTGCGGGCCTCATTGATGATCTCCTCGGGAGAGGCGAGCGCGGTGCCGCCCTCCCGCTTGGCGAGATAGCTTTCCAGCTTGCCCAGCGTTTCCGCCGTCGGATTCCAGTCCGCCTCGCCCAGCTTGCGCAGGGAATTGGCATGGAGACCCGCCGCGCGGGCAAGGCCGGATCGCGACATGCCGCCCTCCGTAACCAGCGAACGGACCGTATCGATAAGGGCTGACGACATGCTGAAGACTCCTTCCCACGGCGGGATGGAGCGGCATATCACATCAAGATGTGATTATGGCAAGCAATAATCACATTGAGCGAGAGCGAAGGCTCTGCATCCGGTCGAGATAGCGCGCCAGCACATCGATCTCCAGATTGAAGGCGCGGCCAGGCGTCAGGCTGTCCAGCGTCGTCGCGGCGGCGGTATGCGGGATGATGTTCAGGCCGAAATGGACGGAGCCGTCCGCCTGGTCCTCCACCGTGTTGACGGTCAGCGAAATGCCGTCGACGGTGATCGAACCCTTGGCCGCCAGAGCGGGGGCCAGCGCGGCGGGCGCGGCGATGACAAGGCGGGTCGAATCGCCTTCATGCGCGGCGGACACCAAAGTGCCGATGCCGTCGACATGGCCAGTGACGATATGGCCGCCCAACTCATCCCCGACCTTGAGCGCGCGTTCCAGGTTGAGGCGGCCGCCCTGGTCCCACAGGCCCGGCGCCGTGCGGGCGACGGTTTCGGCCGACAGGTCGACCGCGAACCAGTCGGCGCCCTTCTCCACCACCGTCAGGCAGGCGCCCGAACAGGCGATGGACGCGCCGATGGCGACCGATTCCATGTCATAGGCGCAGCCGATCACCAGCCGCAGGTCGCCGCGCTGTTCATGGGTGCGGATGGTGCCGATGTCGGTGATGATGCCGGTGAACATGAGGAGCGCCTTGCTTGTGTTCCGTTGGCCGCGCCCGGAAGGGGCGGGGCTTTCGGGGTGATCTAGGCGTTCCGGCTGCGGAGGTAAACCTCCAGCCGATCATCGCCCAGCCGCCGCTCGTCGTCGAGCCGCCAGCGGCCATGCGCGCCGGCCAGATCGGTCAGGCCGATGTCGCCCACGCCGGCAAGCCCGGCGCCGATCAGGATCGGCGCGCGATAGAGCAGCAGGCGGTCGACCAGATCGGCGCGCAGGAAGGCGGCGGCGGTCTGTGCGCCCCCCTCGACCAGCAGATGGTCGACATGCGGCAGGGTGGCGATGTCTTCCGGCGCGGCAATGCTATCCCACCCATCAGGCGCGTCGCCATGGCTGAGCAGCACGCGCCGGGGCGAGCGGTCCTCCAGGCCGGCCAGGCGCACATCCAGCCGGGGCGCGTCGGTGCGCAGCGTGCCGCCGCCAACCAATATGGCGTCATGCCGTGCCCGTTCCACATGGGCATGAGCACGGGCGTCCGGACCGGTGATCCAGCGGCTGGACCCATCGGCCAGCGCGATCCGGCCGTCGAGCGACAGACCCAGCTTGAGCGTCACGGCCGGGCGGCCCAATGTCTGGCGCAGCACGAAACCGCGCATCGCGGCGGCGGCTTCCTGCGCCATCAGCCCCATTTCGACCACGATGCCGCGCTTGCGCAGCCAGGCGGCGCCCTGCCCGTCGGTGCGCGGATCGGGATCGCGCAGGGCGATGACGACGCGGCGGACCCCTGCCCGCGCCATCAGGTCGGCGCAGCGCGGACCGCGCGGGGAAAGGTGGAAACAGGGCTCCAGCGTCACATAGGCGGTGGCGCCGCGGGCGCGGTCCATGGCCTCCTCAAGCGCCTGCGCCTCGGCATGGGGGCGGCCGCCCTTCTGCGTCCAGCCGCGCCCGACCACATGCCCGTCCTTCACGATCAGGCAGCCGACATTGGGATTGGGCGTGGAAAGGCCGCGTCCCCGTTCGGAAAGTGCGATGGCGGCGGCCATGAAGCGCCGGTCCTGAGCGGGATCGGCGGGGGGCAGGACGCTTTTGGATCGGGCGCTCAGGGCTGGGCCGCCC
The DNA here is from genome assembly GCF_019873065.1 of Sphingobium sp. PNB. Lineage (NCBI taxonomy): Bacteria > Pseudomonadati > Pseudomonadota > Alphaproteobacteria > Sphingomonadales > Sphingobiaceae > Sphingobium > Sphingobium sp. PNB. Next base: position 2,447 of record NZ_JAINEZ010000044.1, on the reverse strand, counting down.
CGCTCTGGGCTGCTCCGGGGACGGATTTCTCCGCAGCCTCGGCCTTGGCCAGCCGGGCGTCGAGCTGGGCGTTGATCTGCTTCAATGCTTCCTTGCGGCGGGCGGTGTTGCGGGCCTCGTCCTTCTTCCAGTCGATGCCGAAAATATCGGCCACGCCCTGCATTTCCTTCTGCTTCTTCTCGATCGCCGCCTCCCGCTTGGCGAGGTCGATCTTCTGCTGGAGGATGATCGCCGCGTCGGACCGGCTGGAGTCCCAGCTCTGGACATAGAAGATCTGGTTGCGCGTCGGCATGGTGTTGGTGTTGGCGTCGACGATGAAGGCCCAGATAATGACCCAGGTGACCGCGACGGACAGGCCGAGCAGCGGCCATTTATGAGGCCGGTTCTCACGAAAATAGCTCCACAGGTCGCTCATCGCGCTCTTGGGAGACACCGGACGGGGGAAGATCGCCATCGCGCCGATATAGGGTAAGGCGGGGCCGGATGCAAAAGCGCTGTTGCTGTCCGTCATGATTTCCGGCCCCTTCCTGTTGGATTTCAGACGTCTGCCAGGCGGAAATGGACGGTCAGCATCTTGGTCGAACTGATCGGCACGCCATCCCGAGTCGCCGGGCGGAAGCGCCATTTGCGCAGGGCATGGCGCTGGGTGGCGATCCAGAAGGCCTCGTCCGCCGCCGACAGCCGCTCTATGTCGGTGACGCGCCCGTCGGGGCCGATGGTGACGCGGACCACCACCTTGCCCTCCATCCCCTGCCGGATCATCGCACCGGGATAGTCGGGCTGGAACGCGGCCAGCGCGCGGGGATCGATGGTGGCATCGGCCAGCACCGGTTCGGGCGTCGGCGGGACTATGGGCGGCATGATCGTGCCCGTGCCGGAATCGCCGGCGGCCATGCCATCGTCGGCCTTCGTCGTGAAGCCCGTCGGCGGCGGCGGGACGACGGGCTTGTCCACCACGGTCGGGTGGGATTTGGTTCGGGGCAGGGGTTTGGAGTCGTTTTCCGGCTGCTGCTGTTCCGGGGGCGGCGGCGTATCGTCCACCGGATAGGTCAGCAGCGGCGGTGGATCGCGGAAGACATCGACCACTTCCTTGGGCATCAGCAGATAGGCCCCGACCACCAGCGCATGGACGGCGATCGCCCCGCCTATGCCGAAGGAAGATCGGCTGCCGCCGCTATAGCCGGAAACCTGAGCCTGCCCACCTGCTGTCCGCAACGTCATCAGTCGCATATCGCACCCTCCTGTCATGCGATCCTTCCCGGATCGACATGTCATGTTACAACATATTTCCATGATATGTTGCAACATTAATTTTTGGCCATTTCTAATGGTGACAGCTCTAGGTGCTGCCTCAAATTGCCCGAGAACGCTCCAGCTTGTAGTCATTGGCGGGAGGAGACGAATTGGGTGGATGGCAGACAGACCGCTTTCCCCCGTTTGCCCTGAGCCTGTCGAGCCGAAGGCGGCGAAGCCAAGGACTTCATTTCTCCTTGAAACTGTGGCGTCGGTCGCACCCCCTGTGGCTGTGCCGGATCGCGGCGTCCCGGCTCGCCTTGCTGTCGGGCGCCTGCTGCTGGGCATCATCGCGCACTGATTTGTGGACCTTCCAAGACAGCCCGCTATAAGGGCCTGCTAACGCTTCGGAGGAAACATGGCGGGTTCGGTCAACAAGGTCATTCTGGTGGGCAATCTGGGCGCGGACCCGGAGGTGAAGAGCTTTCAGAATGGCGGCAAGGTGTGCAACCTGCGGATCGCGACCTCCGAAAGCTGGAAGGACCGCATGTCGGGCGAGCGCAAGGAACGCACCGAATGGCACAGCGTCGCCATCTTCTCCGAGGGGCTGGCGGGCGTGGCGGAACGCTTCCTGCGCAAGGGATCGAAAGTCTATCTGGAAGGCCAGCTGCGCACCCGCAAATGGCAGGACCAGTCGGGCAATGACCGCTATACCACCGAAGTGGTGCTGCAGGGGCCGGGCGCGGTGCTGACCATGCTGGACGGCGCGCCGGGCGGCGGCGGTCAGGGAGGCGGCTTCGGCGGTGGCGGCCGCTCGCAGGGCGGCGGCGACTGGAGCGGCGGGTCGAGCGGCTTTGGCGGGGGCGATTATGACGATTTCGGCGGCGGCGGCGGCTTCGGCGGCGGTTCCGGCCGCTCTTCCGGCGGCGGACGCGGCGGCGCTGGCGGGCCCAATTTCGACAATGACCTGGACGATGAAGTGCCGTTCTGAGGGCATTTTCCTGAAAGAAGGATGAGCGCCCCGCCCGGAAGGATGGGGCGTTTTTCTTTTGGTGGTCGGGCAGGATGGCGAAGGTCGATGGCCGGCCCGGTGAACCGCGTTGCTGCGCCGGCGTCGGAACGAGCCTGACGCGCGTGATCCCCGCGATCGGCAAATATGCGCCAGCCGCCAACAAAACTTACTTTCCCCGGCATTTTGCCCTAGGCGCTTCCCA